>JAJZHR010000145.1 GCA_021810815.1 Acidobacteriota bacterium
GCCCGCGCCGCCGACCCGGGGAGTGCTCCTTGACCGTCTGGTGGCTGTGGTCAACGATGATCTGGTGCTGGAGAGCGAGGTGCAGGAGGAGATGCGCTTTGCCGCCTTCCAGCCTAACGGAGCGAATACCAGGCCTGCTGCGATCGAGAGGCTGATCGACCGCAAATTAATCGAGCAGCAGGAGCGGCTGCAGCCGCAGCAACTGGTCACGGCCGCAGAGCTGAAAGCCAACGTCGCGGAGTTGAGGAAGAGTCTTCCAGCCTGCGCGCATGATGCCTGCGCCACAGACGCGCAATGGAGGGCCTTCCTTGCGGATCATGGCTTCACCGAGCAGGAGTTCAACGCTCGCTGGCTCGCACGGATGGAGATACTCGCTTTCATTGAGCAGCGCTTCCGTCTTGGACTGCGCATTCCTGAGGAGCAGATCGAGGCCTATTACCGCGATACCATGCTTCCTGCGTATGCGAAGGAGCATGTTCAAGCGCCGCCATTGAGTTCGATCAGCGCCCGCATCCAGGAGGTGCTGCTGCAGCAGCAGGTGACCAAGCTGCTGGACACGTGGCTGACAACGCTGCGAACCCAGGGCAATGTGCGGCTGATCAATGTGGCGGAGGTGGGATCCTGACCGATGAGCGCAAGCCCGAGTCCTCTTCGCCATCGCTCGAACAGGCTGGAGGGAGCAAGCGCGTCTGGCTGGGAATCATCCTGGTTGGTCTGGCCCTGCTGGCTATCGTCCTTGGCGGCGCTGCGTGGTACGCCTCCACGCCGCAGTTCGAAGCCATGGTCGATCGGCAAGTGGTCAACGTGCTGCAGGACTCGATTGGCGGACGCATCGAAATCGGCGATCTGCGCTGGAGCATCCTTCACCTGACTGTGTACGCGGACGATCTGGCCATCCACGGTTCGGAGGCGGCGGCCGAGGTGCCGTATTTCCACGCGGATCACGTGGAAATCGGGATACGCGTTTTGTCGTTCTTCTCGCCGAAGATCAGCCTCAGCATGCTGCGCGTGGAGCGGCCGGTCGCGCACCTGATCGTCTACAAGGATGGCACCACCAATCAGCCGAAGCCGCGCAAGGCTTCGACCTCCGGCAAGTCAACCATCAACACGGTTTTCGACCTGTCGGCACAGCAGGTGGATCTGGTGAACGGCCTTGCTCTGGTGAATCAGAGGGCGCTTCCGTTCAATCTGGCAGCGCGCGACCTGAATGCGCGCGCGACATACCAGCCTGCATCGACGCCAAAAGGGATCGATGATCGCTACAACCTGGTTTTGGCCGTGAGCGACCTGGCGAGCAAGATGGAGGCTGCGCCGGAGGTTCATTCGCGACTGGATCTCGCCCTGCAACTGGGGCGCGACCAGGCCGAGCTGCGGCAGTTGACCTGGGCCACAGGTATGCAGGGGAAGGCGAATGGCCGCGGCGTCGGCGCCTCGACGCTGAAGGCCAGCGGCAGCGTGAGCGACTTCAACCAACCGCAGTGGAGATTTGTTGCCAAAGGGGATCTGGACCTGCGGCAGATCGGCGACCTGGTCGATTTTGAGGGTTTCAGCAGCGGTGTGGCCAGTGTGGACTTGAAGGGCCATAGTTGCACCGCCCAGGAAATTGCATCGGCGCAGACGGCGGTGAAGAAGCCGATTGGAGCGCGCCAGGCTGGACGCCCCTCGATCGACGAGATGTGCGGCGAGGCGTACGCCGTAGACGGGCGCGCCAGCTTGCATCGCGTCGCGTTCAAGGATCCCTATGTGGATTTGACCGGGGTCGAGCTGGAGACGCGCGCGCGCATCACTCCCACATTTTTGATCCTGACCGAGGCGACGGGAAGCATTGCCGGCGGTGGAAGTATGAAGGGACAGTTGCATATCGTCAACTGGGCCAACTCGACCGGGCCGCAGGTGCCTCCGCTGACGGCTTCGCCCACTCGGAGCGCGGCCGTGAAAGCAGCGGCTGCGAGTCCTGCCGCTCACGCTGTTCTGGAGGCGGAGGTGAGCCGTATGCCGCTGCGCACGGTGATGCAGGTGGTTGCGCCCAAGGAGTATCAGGAACTCGGGTTTGACACGGCGGGCAGCGGAAAGGTGCACGCCGAGTGGGGATCGACTTCCGCGAGCGTCAACGCCCAGGCCACCCTGACCGTCGCTCCGACGGGTGTGACGCCGACGGGGGCGCATTCGCCCGGGGTGCCCGTCACAGGTGCCGTGGACGCCTCCTACGAGGGGCGCGGCGAGACCGTGCTGGTGAACACGCTGACAGCGAAGACCATGGCCAGCAGCATCGACGCCAGCGGCGTGATTGGCGTGGCGGATGGAGACGGGAAGACGAACCTTCGCGTGGATCTGCTGACCAGCGATCTTGGCGAGTTCGATCAGTTGCTGCGGGTGATGGATTGGGAGACGAACGGGCACAAAGGAGCTTCGTCGATTCCGGTTGAGTTGCACGGTACGGCGCAATTTCATGGAACGGCGGTGGGCGGCCTGCACACTCTGGATGTGAAGGGCCATCTGGAGGCGCACCAGTTCGATGCTCTGCTGGATACGATTCTCACGCCCACGGCGACCCCTGCGAGCACGTCCGCTGTGGCGGCGTTTGCGGGGAAGAGCGCTGGCACAGTTCAGACCGCAGCCGCCAGGGCGATCGCGATGATGCAGAAGCTGGCCGGGGCTGCTGTTGCCCGGCCGACGACTTCTGGACAGACAACACAGGCTTCCGCTACATCGGGCGCGAACTCTGCTGCGACCAGCGCGAAATCTCCTGCGCCGGCAGTCGCGCCGAGTATAGAACCTGCGCTGCCATCCACTTTCAGGACAGCCGTTAGCTCAGCGGCAGCTTATGCGGCGGGCCTGTCCGGCCGATTTCCGACCCTGGTAGCTACTCCTGCCAGCCTGAGCCCGGCAGCCGCTCCCGCAGCAGCGACGACTGGCCCTGTCCCGAACGCAGCACTTAATTCCTCGCTTGCTGCATCGGATCTGGCCGGAAGTCCGCGGCGGATTCGGCTGGATTCCATCGTCGCCGACGCGGAATACACGCCCGGAGGAGTGACGGTAAGGACGGCCGTGATCCAGCGCGCAGGGGCGATGCTCACCGTTTCTGGCACGGCGACGCCCCGGCGCATCCACTCGAAAGCTCCCTACGCGGACTATCTCTGGGACAACGGAACCTCCGTCAATGGAGCGTTTCAGCTGAGCCACGCTGAGGTGGGGGATGCGCTGCATCTTGCCGGGCTCGGCCTGCCCGTCTCCGGAACAGCGGATGCGAAGGCGCATGTGGATGGGACGCTCGCAAGCCTCTCCGGCAATGGCGAAATGACGTTGCGCGGCGGCGAGATGTACGGCGAGCCGTACCAGTCTGCCACCGTCACGCTCAACTTGCAGAACAACGAGCTGGAGGCCAATCCTTTCACGCTGACGCTGCCTGCGGGCGAGGTCACTGGCAATGGGGCCTACAACCTTGGCTCGAAGCAGATGCGAGCGCATGTGACCGGCAAAATCGACGTCGCGAAGCTGCAGGCTCTCAAGTCCAGCCAGGTGAAGGTCGCGGGCCAGATCACGCTGGCGGCAGATGCCAATGGAACCATGCAAGCGCCCAACCTGAAGGCGCAGATCCAGTTGGGCGGCCTGAGCCTTGATGGCCAGCCCATGGGAACGCTCAGCGCCGACTTGCACAGCGAGGGCAGCACTCTCTTCTTCACCTCGAACTCCAGCCTGGTGGACGCGCAGATGCAGGCGTCGGGCCAGATGCAGTTGACGGGGAACTACAACACGCAGGCGAAGCTGGTCTTCACCGGCATGAATATCGACGCTCTTCTGCGGCTGTACGCCCCAAAGGGCATCACCGGCCACTCGGCCATTGCCGGCACGGTCACGCTGGATGGCCCGCTGAAGCTGCCGAAACAGTTGGCCGGGACGGCGGATCTGAGCCAGTTCAATGTGAGCATCGTTGGCATCGACCTGAAGGCAGCGGAGCCGCTGAAGATGAGCATGGCGAACGGCGTGCTGCGGATCGACCAGTGCCATATCGTCGGCCCGGAGACCGACGTGAGGGCGAGCGGCACGGCCGACCTGCTGAATACGCCCGGCGGAGGCGGCCTGCACCTTCACACCGAAGGCGCGGTCAACATGACGCTGGCGCAGACGCTGGACCCCGATATCACCTCCAGCGGCAAGGTGAAGCTGACGGTGGACGCTCAGGGAACCATGCAGAAGCCGGACCTGCATGGCAGGGTGCAGTTGACGGACGTGAACATTGGCCTGCAGGACTTTGCCAACGGCCTCAGCCAGGTGAATGGGACGCTGACCTTCGACCAGGGCCGCCTGCAGGTGGAGAGGCTGACGGGAATGACGGGAGGCGGCCAGTTGCAGTTGGGCGGCTTCATCGGGTACCGCAACGGCCTCTACGCCGACCTGACGGCAAAAGGGGAGAACGTGCGAATACGCTATCCCCAGGGAGTCAGCTCGACGGCGAACGCCGACCTGCGCCTGCAAGGGACGCAAGGAAGTTCCGTGCTGAGCGGAACCATCCTGCTGACGAAATTCGAGCTGGGAGCGAACTTCGACGCGGCCAGTCTGGCCAGCAGTTCCGGCGGTCTGACTGCGCCGCCAGATCCCAATGCGCCCACCAGCCACATTGTGGTGGATGTCCACATCACATCGGCTCCGCAACTCGATTTCCAGAACTCCTATGCCAAGCTGGCTGGGGACGTGGATCTGCGGATTCGCGGCACGGTTTCCTCGCCTTCGGTGCTGGGCAAGATCACCATCACCGAAGGGAGCGCGACCTTCGCAGGCACCAAGTACGAGCTGCAGCGAGGGGACATCTATTTCACCAATCCCGTGCGCATCGAGCCGATTATCGACCTCGACGCGACGGCGCGCGTCCGCGACTACGACCTGACCATCGGGCTGCACGGGCCGGCCAACAACCTGCAGCCGACCTACCGGTCGGAGCCTCCGCTCTCGGAGTCGGATATTTTCGCCCTGCTCGCGCTTGGCCGCACGCAGGAGCAGGCGCAAATCTACCAGCAGCAGGAGGCGCAGGCCGGGCAGAACTCCACCACGGACTCCCTGCTGTACGGCGCCCTGAATGCGACAGTGAGCAACCGCGTTTCGAAGCTGTTCGGCGTGGGCAGCGTGCGAGTGGACCCATCGTTCGTGGGCACGCTGGGCAACTCGGCCGCGCGCATCACGGTGGAGCAGTCCGTGACCAAGAATGTGACGCTGACCTATGCCACGAACGTGAACGCGACCGCGGAGCAGTTGATCCAGGTGCAGTGGGATTTGACGCAGAATGTTTCTCTGGTCGCGGTGCGCGACGAGACGGGCGTCTTCAGCCTGGTCTTCAAAATCAGGCGGCTCTACCGCTAGGGACAGGCGCGCTCCAGCGCAACCAGGGACTTGGACCGCATCGCGCCTTTGCGTTGCGCGAGTGCATCTCAAGACTTGCGGACGGAGTCATATTGTATTAAAGATGGTGCCGGTGCTGCCTTTGCCGGGAGATGTACGATTGAACCCGACAGGTGAGCCAAGGAGAAAGACCATGAAAGATGATGTGCTTGCAGGGAAAGCAAGGAAGTTCGCATGGATACTTGTCGCCGCAATGTCGCTTGGATCAGGCGGGATCGCTGTGGCGCAGCAGTCAACTGTGCCTCCAGTCAACGCGCAGTCGAGTCCAGAGGACGCGAAGCAGCAGGCTGATCTGGCTGGAGCTTTGAGTTCGAAGAACTTCAGGAATGTCGGCGTTCAGGTTCACAACGGCATCGTGACGCTGTCCGGCACGGTGGATCTTTATGGATACAAGGATGAGGCTTACCAGAAGATTCATCGCAAGGCCAAGAATCTTGCCATTCGCAATGAAATCCAGGTTGTGGGCAATCAGGAAATGACCGACGCGGAACTTCAGGAGAAGCTGGCGCAGAAGATCGCGTATGACCGCGTGGGATACGGAACGACCATGTTCAACGCGGTGACGGTGAACGTGCAGAACGGCGTGGTCACGCTGGGCGGCAACGTCTACTGGCCGCCGGACATGCAGGCGGCGGTTGCCGACGCCGAGTACTATCCCGGCGTCAAGGACGTGATCAACAACATCCAGGTGGATCCAGTTTCGCCGTTCGACGACCAGATTCGCATCGCTGTTGCGCGCGCTATCTACGCGTATCCCGCGCTGAATCAGTATGCGATCGACCCGGCCAAGCCCATTCGCATCACGGTCATCAATGGCCACGTAACGCTCTCTGGCGTGGTGGATTCGAAGATGGATAAGGAGATGGCCGGAATCCGCGCCAATGGGGTTCCGAATGTTTTCAGTGTGGTGAACAATTTGGAGGTAGCGGGAGAGCCGCAGAAGAAATAACGCTCTCCTTTGCAGGCCGTTTCCGAAAGATGCTTGC
>JAJZHR010000146.1 GCA_021810815.1 Acidobacteriota bacterium
TTGGGCGACCAGAGAATATTCGTGCTGCAACAATGCAGATCATTCAATCGGCGGCGTACGTTGCGAATTTCTCCGCGCATGGTGGATTCGTTGGATCCGGAACCGATCCCTTTGACATTCCAAGGGCAGGAGCACACTATGAATCGTCTCCGGTGTATTGCTTGTTGCAGATCGAAGGTTTGACGCTGAGCCGGATCGCGAGAAAAATCAGGGGCGTCTGGAATCGGTCTCCGCGAGTGGCAACGCAAACGTAGACTACTTGCAGGGCGGTTGGCGCGCGGAGGCTATCGGGTACGGCTGACGCAGACGGTGGAAGAGTGGGAGTCCACTCAGAACGCAGCAGGAGTTTTGAAGGGTGGGCTCATCAAGCTAGATGTGAAGTGAGGGCTGGCTTGTCCGCGCGACACCTGCTCACTCCGATTAGTCATTCAGAGATCGGCCAGAACAGCATGATGGGCTTTCAAAGCTAAGGGGTTGCAGCCAGTGTGGGGGTGGACGGATCTCGTTCAGGGTTCGTGTGCTGGCTGAGCGCCAAGGCCAGCAGGACAGCAATGAGTGCGATGTACGGAACGTGGTGGCGCGGGCTGCTCTCGAACACGCCGTCAATCACCAACTGATAGACCAGCGGCAAGAAGAGTAGACCATACCATAGGCGCCAATTGCGACGGCTGAATAAGCTTGGTACACCAAGGAGCAAAACCGTCCAAGCCGCCAGCCAAAAAAGATTGGAAATACCTTTGACGGAAGCGTAGAGAGTACCAGTTGGGTTGCTGCCACGCTTAAATGTTTCGTAGGCACCCTGTGCATCATCGCCCAGGAAAACAACCTGTTTTCTGACCATCAGCATCGCAAAGCCTCCGGGATGATGTTCTATCCATTCGTCCGCCAATTTGTAGCCCAGTTGATTGGCGGCGAATTCGTCCTTGGGCAGAGGTATTTCTCCTTCGGCGGAGTAATGAGCATTGGCAAGTGGGTTGTTGGCACGATAAAAAACGCTGCCTCCATTTGTGGATATCAGGATGATGCGATGGAAGGCCAGATAGTTTCGGCAGGTCCAGGGCAATATCGTCGCGATCAGCGCAAGGGAAAAGACAGCGGTTCGGCCCATGGCCCGAAGGACGCTCGTGCCCTGCAGCATCTCTGCCCCAAGGATGACGGCCGGGAAAATTATGTATCCCGGCTGGGTGAGCGCAGCTAACCCCATACAGAGCCCACCTGCGATCATAAGGCTCCACCTGAACCCAGCACAATCGGCGTCGGGTCGCGGATCGGAGTATTGGGCACGGACCGAAGTGTGAGAGGAGTTGGATGCTTTCAAGTATAAAAGTAGGGCAGCTGGCACCAGAACCGCGAGCAAGCCTTCTTTGCAATTGATTCCTGCAAGAGTTAGATAGCCTGGCCAGATGGCAACTAACATCGAAGCAATGCGAGCCACAAGGTGGCCTTGAATGTGCTTGGCAAGAGCGTAGGCCAACAGGTAGGTCGCTACGAAGAAAAGCAGGGCGCAGCCTTGAGCAACCCAGGGATGTACTCCGAAGGCCATAAGCCACGGAGCCAGAAACAAAGAAAATCCGGGTGGCCAGTATGCGCCCGAACCTGAGTGTTTCAGGACCATCCCTGACGCAATCTGGAAATAGGCCAAGTTGTCAGATTTGAGTCCCACGGGAAAGACTAGCACCCAACCCAACCGAAGTACCAGGCCACAGATGAGCCAGAAGGAGAGCCACGCCGTGTTTCCAATCGAAGGAGCTGTGAGCAGGCGGCCCAGCGCCAGTAGGACAGGTTGGTGGAATGCGAAGCAGACAGCGATGATTGCAAGAACACCCCCCCCAGCAATCCATGCTTCAGAGGTCGAGTGACAGAACAGATAAACACTGCGATAGACCAGCGAGAAGATCGTTCCCAAACAGAATAGGGTGAAGGCAATCCTCGCCAGCCATGGCGAGGATTGTGCTGCAGTTGGATGACTACAGTGCTTTTTGGGGGGGGCTAGACTGTTGATCGCGAGGTTCCACACGCCGTCCTTCTGCTCCATCGTGGATGGAACGGTTATCTTCTGGAGAGCAGCTTACTATAAGCGCTGGTGATGAGAGTCATCATGGTCTCGGTGGTAAATCGTTCGAGTGCCAGGTTTCGCCCCGCTGCGCCCATGGCGTGGGCCAGGGATGGATCAGAGAGCAACCGGAGGATGGCCTCCGAAAGAGCATACGGATCCTCTGAGGGGACCACGAACCCACTGACTCCGTCCTGCACTGCTTCGGCGTTTCCGCCGACGTTGGTGGCAACGACAGGGAGGGAGGCGGCCATGGCTTCGACGATGGCATTGGCGAAGCCCTCGCTGCGCGAGGGAAGGACGAAGATGTCAGCGGCGGCAAGATGTTGACGCAGATTCGCTACGCCGCCGACGAAATGAAAGTGATCGGAGAGGTGCAAGTCGCGGACGAGAGCTTGCAACTCCACGAAATAGGCCGGCTCCAGCACGTCGCCGGCGATGCTGAACGAGACATGGGGGAATTGTGGCACGACGGCCGCTGCTGCCTTGATGAACACGTCGTGGCCCTTCACCCTGCGGATATGGCCGACAGCTGTGATCAGAAACGCGCCGGGAGCTTTGGCGGGTCTGGAGGTTGTGTCCCAATCGGAAAGGTCGAGGCCGTTGTAAATGGTCTGGACGCGGGCCGGGTCGATACGATCGGCCTCAATGCAATGCTGGCGTACCTGCTCCGAGACGGCAAATACGGCGTCGGGGAGGTTGGCCATGAGTCGATAGGCAAGGGTGTGCTTGGGGGACCGGAGAATTCCCATATCCCTGCGGGCCCACACCAGCCGGGCTCTGGATGTGGCTTTGGTGATGAACCCTGCCCAGAGATCGGAGCTCTCAAAGAATGTGTTCACAAGCTGGACGTTGTGACGCTTCAGGAATCGTCTCAAATTCAGCGCGGCCCGGAGTGCGGTGAGGTCGTAGGTGCGGTGGATAGGCAGGAGGTAAATGGGGCAGGGAGGCGACTTCAGCTCGGAAATATCGGGAGCGATGGAGAAGGTGAGGATGGAGGCACGAAACCCATAATGCGGCAGGAGTGCCGCGAGTTTGAGAGCAATGAGTTCTGCGCCTCCCATAGCTTTCGGGAACTCATCCAGGACGAGCAGGATGTGGGGTAAATCGCCATGCACTGCATTCGCACTGTAGCGTGGCTCGGAGGGTAACGCCGCGATCTCGATCATTTGCCACCTTTAGCAAAGAGAAGAATGGATGCTGCAGTTTAGCCACCTAACACCACAAACGCTCCCAGCGGAGCGCGTGTATGTTATTGATTTTTATGGTGGGCACAGCAGGATTCGAACCTACGACTTCCACCGTGTGAAGGTGGCACTCTACCGCTGAGTTATGCGCCCATCGTTTCCCGCATCAGGGGTCGGAGGCGGGATGGAACTGGTGGCCTCGCCTCGGGATCTTATCAAGGATAACACTCAGTGGCGAGTGCGCCAAACGGTGGGCGAATCGTGGGGGGTGAATAGACGCGTCCAAGAGCAGGTTGCGGGAAGGTACAATAACCACCTGATGCCGCCACCGCACAGACTGAAGCCGGGTGACCTGCGCAATTTACCACGATTTGGCGAGGAGGTCTTGCCAAAATCGGGCGAAGAAACTTTGCCAAAATCAGGCGAAGAGGACGATTTTGCGCAACCTGAGAGCGAAGACTGTGTTTCGGAAGATATGGGAACGCTAGCGCTTCATCCGGGCGTGATGGAAACAGGGGGGCCGCGGCCCGAAATCGTGCCACTTGTGGCTACAGACCTGACGCCGGCGCAGAGGGAGGCGCGGCGAGCTGCGGCTGCGCGGGGAGACTTCTCCGGGCTGACGGACGCGGAGGTGATGCTGGAACTGAAGGCCGGAAACATGGACGCCTTCGATGTGTTGCTGGCCAAGTATCGGAAGCCGATCGTGCACTTCATGTTCCGGATGGTGCACAACCAGGCGGTTGCGGAGGAGTTGGCGCAGGAGGTGTTTCTGCGGGTCTACCGATCGCGGGAGACGTACCGCGCAGAGGCACGGTTCAGCACGTGGCTGTATCGGATTGCGACGAACCTCGGCGTGAACCATGCGCGGGATACGAAGCACGAGCGGTCGGCTTCGACGGTCTACCTGGACGCGGTGGACGCTGAGACTGGAACGACGCCGGATGTGGCCGATGCGACGCCATCCGTGGAAGCCGACCTGCTGCAGCGGGAGCGCATGAAGGCGATCCGGCAGTTTGTGCTGGAGTTGCCGGAGCGGCAGAAGACTGCCGTGCTGATGCACAAGTATGAAGGTATGGATTACAAGCAGATTGGCGAGGTGTTGAAGCTCTCGGAGTCTGCGACGAAGTCGCTTCTGTTCCGGGCGTATCAGACGCTGCGGGAGAAGCTTAAGGGTTTTGTTTAGAAGGGCTGCATAAGTTCGCGCCGGAAGAAGGCGCCACCCCATGAGGGGGATGATATGGAAAAAAAGATGGAATGGAAGACCGACTGCAATACCTGCCGCACGCATCTCGCTGATTTATTGCTGGATGAGTCGTATGTAACTGAGCACCCTGAGATGGCGGAGCACATGGCGACGTGCGCGGAATGCCGCACGGAGTTGGAAGATCTGCAGGCAACGGTTGCGCTGCTGGGCGAATGGACGGCACCGGAGCCCTCGCCGTACTTCGACGTAAAGCTGCGTGCGAGGTTGCGCGAGGCCCAGGCATTGGAGCCCGAGGGGCTCTGGAGCAGGATTCGCTCGTTCATGCTGTTCAGCACGGGACGCCGACTGCGGCCGGCGCTGGCGGGAGCGTTGGTTGTGGCTGTCGTGCTGGGGGGCGGTGGAACCTTTGCCGGACTCTATACACGAACTGGGGCGGTTGCCGTGCAGGCGTCGCCGACGGTGAACGACCTGAAAGTGCTGGATAATAACGCGCAGGCGCTGCAGCAGATGGACCAACTGCTGGATTCGAGCGACGATAGTTCCGCGCCGCCCACGACCTAACGCGAGGTGAAATCGCGCGCATGATTGAAGGAGATAGGGAGATCTAAGGAGGGAGAGCGGAGTTCTTTATGGCCGATGGACGGAGAGCAGGAGACCGAGCAGCGCGCAGTGGCTGCGGATTGCGATACCATGGGCCCGAACACATACATCGTTTAGCCTGACGGTTTCGGGCTGGCCAGAAAAGACTCTGGATTGAAGAGTTTAGCGAGTAGATTCAGTCATGCGTAGTGGCATCACATCCCGCGGCCCGATGGTTCGGGCTCTACTGATCGGTATGCTTGCCGGGTGGAGCGGGGTTGTGTTTGCGCAGCATGTGGGGGGAGGGATGGCCCAGCGGCCCCCGTCGTATGCGGTGGTGGATGGTCAGCAGAACGCCAACGACGGGGGGCAACAGCAGAAGCCTGCGCCGATTGAGCGGCGGCCGCCAGCCCAGGCGCAGCCGGCCGACACCGGGCAGCAGCATCTGGTGGGGCCGAACGGGCGGCGCGGGGGCGAGCATCTGGCGGAGTGGATGAATCAGCACCAGGGAATGACGCTGGAGCAGCAGCAGCAGGCGCTGGACCAGGAGCCGGGGTTTCTGGAGCTGCCGGCGCAGACGCAGCAGCGGATGCATAAGCGGCTGGCGCAGCTGAATGCCATGACGCCGCTACAACGGCAGCGGCTGCTGGAACATACTGAAGCGATGGAACGGCTGACACTGGGGCAGCGATCGCAGGTGCGCGATGCCATGCAGCGACTGGGTTCGCTGCCGATGGATGAGCGGCGGCAGGTGATGCGCAGCTTCCGCGAGTTGCGAGCACTACCACCAGACCAGCGCTTGGTGGAGATGATGAGTCCGCGATATAGCTGGATGGATTCGGCGCAACGGATGGCGTTAACGCGCTTGATCCAAGTGGAACCGATGTTGCCCGAGCAGTAGTCGGTGGCGGCTAGACCTTGAAGAAGTTTTTGGCGAGGAAGAGGACGTTAGCGGGGCGTTCGGCGAGGCGGCGCATGAAGTAGGGGTACCACTCGGCGCCGAAGGGGACGTAAACACGAACACCGAAGCCTTCGGCGACCAGCTTGCGTTGCAGGTCGCGGCGGATGCCGTAGAGCATCTGGAACTCGAAGGCGCGCTTGTCGATGCCGTGCTCGGCGACAAAGTCGCGGAGCTGATTGACGATGGCCTCGTCGTGGGTGGCGATGCCGCAGAAGACCGGGCTGCTGACGACGCGCTTCATGAGCTTGACGTAGTTGGCGTCGACGTCGGACTTGGCGGGGAAGGCGATGGTGGGCGGTTCTTTGTAGGCCCCTTTGCAGAGGCGAATGCGAATCCCCTTGGAAAGCAAGCGTTCTACGTCATT
>JAJZHR010000003.1 GCA_021810815.1 Acidobacteriota bacterium
ATCGATCTGACCAAGCTGCCCTTCACGCCGGTGTTCAATGCCACCAACATCTACGCCGGGCAGAGCGTGCTTCCCACCAGCACCAGCGGAATGATGACCAGCGGCATGTCCGGTATGAGCAGCGGAACCATTACCGCTTCAGACGTCTCGCTGCAGGAGCAGGGCTTCCGCGGAACCAACGACCTCGCCATCACGCCGGGGGCATCGGGAACCTTTGTTCTCTCGCTCGTGCCGGGATGCGCGTTCGCAACCCTGATCGGCGCAAGCCCAACAGACGTAGTAAAAATCACGGTCTATCAGCTAACTGGAACCAACGTTGAGAGCAGCACAGCTATCCCGGCCAACTCGACGGTGCGTGTCCACGGCCTGCTCTTCAAGAACGCAGGACAGTGGACGCTGATAGCCTCCACCATTGCCGCAAGCTGAGGTTGCAAACCGGAACGCCCGGCTGCCAGGAATGCACGAGCGCTGAGCAGCCGCCCGCCCCGGCGTCAAAGCACACGGCAATATGACTCTGGCTCCTGGAAGCTTCCCTCCAGGAGCCAGAGCGTTGTCCAGAGAGTTGCTGCTATGAGCATCCAGATCGCTGCCGACAAGAGCCGCTGTTAGCTGCAACGCTACCTCCAGATGAATCGGCCGGCCGCAATCCTGGCCATCGCCTGACCTTCGCGCCGAGGGATTGCTTCGCCTCTGACCGCTGCCGGAATCGCAGCGGATTCCATTCATCGCAGCTTTATCGCGATGAGCGGGATACATGACAGCTCACCTAGCTAACAGTATTCCTGATTCCTGCGTTTGCCTGGGCTACAAGCATCCCATGCGTCGCCTCTCTCTTGGCAGGAACCTGCCTCGATTGGGTGCTTTTACCCTGCTGTGCACTGGCGGGCCTGCTGCTGCGGAGGACGTGCTCACGCGCCTGCTGCATTCTGAGCAGGTCCTGCGCATATCTACAATTCTCGGGAGAATTCTTCCTCAGTAGCCGGCCGTCTGGATCGCTTGCTGCAGCCACCGCAGCAGCAGGTCCGGAGCGCATCCGAGCAGCACCACGCTAAGCGCGATCAGACCCAGAACAGCTTGGCGAAGGAATGGAACGCTTATCGGGCCCGCTCCCTCTGGCGCATCGGCGACATAGATCCGCTTCAGCACCTGCAGATAGTAGTAGAGCGAAACCGCGCTCATCGCGATGGCCAGCACCACCAGCCAGAGCAGGCCGAGGCTTCCGGGCGTCGCAGCCAGCACGGCGGAGAACAGGTAGAACTTGCCGAAGAAGCCTGCCAGGGGCGGAATCCCCGCCAGCGACAGCATGAAGATCAGCATGCAGAAGGACAGCACAGGAGCGCGGTGGCTGAGGCCGGCGAAGTCGGAGAGTTTGTCGCCTCCAGCCTCCTGCTCCACCAGAGCCACGACGCCAAACGCTCCCAGCACCGTCAACGCATACGTGATGGCATAGTAGAGCAGAGCGGCGAGGCTTTGCTGCGTGTGCGACAGGATGCCCAGCAGCATGTAGCCCGCATGGGCAATCGCGGAATAGGCGAGCAGCCGCCGCACGCTGGTCTGCCTGATGGCGACGAGATTTCCGAGCACCATCGAAAGCGCCGCAGCCAGGGCAAGCACAGGAACCCATCCCGGAGCATACGCGTGCCATGCGCCACTGCCCTCCGCGCCTGCGAGGCCAAGCACCATGACCTGATACAGGATGAAGAACGCCGCGACCTTCGAGCCCGAAGCGATGAACCCGGCGCTGGGGGCAGGCGCTCCCTGGTACACATCCGGCGCCCAGAAATGGAACGGGACGGCTGCCACCTTGAACCCCAGGCCGACCACGGTCATCAGAATCGCGACCACCAGCAGAGGATCCAAAACGGGGTTCAGCGCCGGGTTCAGCAGCTTGCCGTGAATGGACTGTGCGATGCCGGCGAGATTGGTCGAGTTGGACCAGCCATACAGAAGGCTGAATCCAAACAGCAGGAAGGCAGCCGACATGCCGCCAAAAAGGAAATACTTCAGTCCGGCTTCCGCAGAGACGGCACTGCGCTTGTTGAAAGCAGCGAGAATGTAGAGCGACAGGCTCAGCAGTTCCAGCGACAGGAAGATCATCAGCAGGTTCTGCGTTCCCACCAGGAACATCATGCTCGCCGTCGCCAGCAGAATCAGCGCGAGATATTCTCCCATGTGCTCTGTGAAGGACGAGCCGAGCGAGATCAGGATCGTAAGAATGGTCAGGACCAGCAGCGCGATCTGCACCAGTTGCGACAATGGCGTTAGCACCAGCATCCCGTCCAGCACATTCGCATACTGCGGCGCATGCAGCATCCAGCCTATGGCTACCGCGCAACCGGCGACCGAAATCACCGCGCCCACCGCGCCCCGGATGCGAGTCTCAGCAGCGCGCATGAAGACGAGGTCGGCAGCCAGAACGCAGAGCGCTGCCACAACGACGATCACCTCTGGCAAAACCAGATGGAGCAGTTGCGGGAAGCCGAGTGCGGTCATAGGCCGCCTCCCTTCCGCAGGCCGTCAAACATGGGCGACTGCAGGGCCGGGATAATGATGCGCAACAGAAGTTGCGGGTACAGCCCGATCAGAACGCTGGTTGCCACCAGGATGATGGCGGCGATGCGCTCGGGCAGGGTAATGGGCGGCAGTGGATGGCCCGCGGCGTGAGACGCATCGTGACCCGCGGCGGCAGCCGTCTCTTCAGCCATATTTGGGGGCGCATCCTTCGCTCCTCCGAAGAACGCCTTCTGCATCGCGCGCCACGTGTAGGCCACGCCAACCACAATGCCGACTCCGGCGCCGACCGCGAACATGGGGAACGCATGCCACGCCCCAATCAGCACTTGCAGTTCCGCAACAAATCCGCTGAAGCCGGGAAGTCCAATCGAGGCCATTCCGGCCAGGACGAACGTAACCGCCGCAAATGGAAGCGCTTTGCTCAAACGCATTCCCTCCAACTCCGATAGTTCGCGGGTATGCGTGCGGTCGTAGACCATTCGGCCAACAACCGCGAACAGCAGGCCGGCAAGAATGCCATGAGAGAACATCTGCAGCACCGCTCCGTCCAGTCCGATCTGTTGCAGCGTCATCAATCCGAGCAGGACAAAGCCCATGTGGCTGACGCTGGAGTAGCCAATGACGAACTTGAAATCCTTCTGCACCAGGGCCGCCAGAGCGCCGTACACAATGCCGATCAAGGCAAGCAAGGCGAAGACATCGCGCCACGAGCCGAAACCGATCACGTGGAATCCCCAGGGATCCAGGCCGCGCGGAAACAGCGCCATGGCCACGCGCAGGCATCCGTAGGCGCCCAGCTTCATCACCACGCCGGCCAGCAGCATAGAGGCCGCCGTGGGAGCTGCGACGTGGCCGGTTGGAGCCCAGGTGTGGAAAGGCCACAGGCCTGCCAGAATTCCGAACCCGACAAACACCAGCGGAAACACCCACATCTGGAAGTGGACGGGAAATGGGAACCGGGAAAGCTCGACCAGATCCATCGTCTTCGCACCGGAGACCACATAGGCCGCCACCATTCCGATCAGCACCATCGCGCTGCCGATGAACGAGTACAGCGCAAGCTTCATCGCTGCATACTCTCGCCGCGTGGAGCCCCAGATGGCGATCAAGAAATACTTGGGGATGATGGCGATCTCGTAGAAGATGAACAACAGCAACAAATCGAAGCTGAGAAAGACGCCATAGACGCCGCCGATGAGCGCCAGATAGAAGGCGAAAAACTCTTTCGCGCGATGCTCGATGTTCCACGAGAAGAGGATGCCGCAAACTGCCACGATTCCCGTGAGCAGGAGCAGCGTCATGCTGATGCCATCCGCCGCAAGGTGGTACTCAAGCCCCAGCGATGGCACCCATGGAACACGAGCGACGGTCACCAGTTCGCCTGATCGCTGCTCAACGAATCCCGCCAGGGTTACGGCCAGCCCAGCGATGGCCGTCAGAAGGGCGAGAACGCGTGCTGCGCCCGGATGGCCCTTCGGCAGCAGCAGCAGCGCCAGAACGCCGAAAAACGAGATGTAGATGGTCCATGCGAGCATAATTTACGTTGCCAGAACCGGGACGGCCAGCCGACCGGCGCGTCTCTCCATTGCGAATTGGTTGCGCTTCCCCAACATCCTTGATGCAAACCTCAGCGATTCAAACCTCAGCGACTGAAAAACCTTACGAACTAAAACCTCAGTTGCCACACCATCCGCATGGCCGTGCTGTTCAGCACGCCAAGGATGAGTTGCGGATACAGGCCCAGCACAAACATCAGAGCGATGGGCGGCAGCAAAGCCAACCGCTCTCCCAGCGTGAGATCGGGCATTTGCGACCACTTCTCCGGAAGCGGGCCGGAGAAAACGCGCTGCAAAATCGTCAGGATGAAAAGCGCGGTCAACAGCAGACCGAGGACGGCGACCACCGAGGGCCACGTCGCCAGCGGAAACGTCCCTTTGAAAATCAGGAACTCGCCCACGAAGCCATTCAGACCGGGCAGCCCCAAAGAAGAGAACAGCGCGATGCCCATCAGGCCGCAGAAGACCGGAGCGACCTTGCGCAGGCCGCCAAAATCATTCAGTCCGCGCAAGCCGCCGCTGCGCTTCTCCAGCAACGCCACAAACCAGAACAAGGTCGCAGCGGTCAGGCCATGGTTGAACATCTGCAGGAATACGCCGTTCAGCGCCGCTGCCTTTTCCGTCGCGAGCGCAGGGTTGTCGCCGGTGTACTTCAGCACCGCGAAGATCCCAAGCATGCAGTAGCCCAGGTGATTGATCGACGAGTAGGCGAAGATGCGCTTCAGGTCCTTTTGCGCCAGGGCGGCATAGGCGGAGAGGACAATCGTAGCCACGGCAAGCCACAGCAGAGGCGTGCGCACCCATCGCATCTCCATAAAGAAGATCGGCAGCAGAATCCGCAGGAAGCCGTACAGCCCCATCTTCGACATCGTGCCGGTCAGCAGCATGGTGGTTCCTGTCGGAGCCTCGGCATAGGTGGACGGCAGCCAGGTGTGGAATGGCACCAGCGGCACCTTCACCGCAAAGCCAAGCAACACGCCGAAGCAAAGCAGCAGAGCGATCTTCCCCGCCGTGAACGTTTGCCAGTGCGGCAGCGCCGCAAGAGCGGGAAGGAGCTGCCCATTCCTCGCCAGCTCGGCAAGATCCATGAAATCGAATTTGCCCGTCGCCATGAAAATGGCCAGGAACGCCAGCAGCAGAGCGACGCTGCCCAGCATGGTGTAGACAAAGAACTGCATCGCAGCCGTGGCGCGCTGCGATCCGCCCCATAGACGAACGAGGAAGAACGCCGGAATCAGGCTCAGTTCCCAGAACAAAAACCAGTGGAAGAAGTTGAGCGCCGTGAAGGTCCCGAACAGACCCGCCTGCAGCATCAGCATCAGCGAGAAGTAGAGCGGAACCCGCTCTGTAACCTGCCACGATGCGGCCATCGCCATGGGGAGCACGATGGCGGAAAGCAGCAGCATCAGCAGGCTCAGGCCGTCAGCGCCAACGTGATACTGCACGCCCAGCGACGGAATCCAGGCATGCACTTCCTCGAACTGGAGACCTCCGTCGGCGGGATTGAACCGATGCCACATCACCAGCGTCATCGCGAGCGAAGCGAACGCAAACGCCAGCGCCAGCAGGCGCGCCAGTTTCTTGCTGCTCGCTCCGAGGCCCAGCACCGCGACCGCGCCCAGCAGAGGCACGACGGTCAGGCAGGAGATGGATGGAATTGAGTTCATCGCCTGCCGCTCCAGATAAGAAATACGATCAGCACCGCGAACGCCAGCCCGACCATGCGCAGATAAGCCTGGGTGCGTCCGTTTTGCAGACGCGCCAGAATCTTGCCTCCAACCGTCACCGTCTTGCAGCCCCCGTCAAAGCCCGGATTCACCACGAATACGTCCACCGACCGCGCCATCCACGAAAGCCCAATCACCAGGTAGGACACTGCCTGCACCGCTCCGTTGAAAATCCATCGATCCATCCAGTCGCTGAGGCTGGCAAGCCATCCGTTCCAGCGAATCACCGTGGCTCCGTAAAGCTCGTCCACATAGAACTTGTTCTGCAGCACGCGGAACACTCCCGGCTGCAACTGCTCCAGAGCGTCCGGCGCATCTGCGCTCGCAATCGGCCTGCGCCCGTAGAACCACCATCCCAGCCCCAAGCCAAGGAACACAATGATGGTCGAGGAAAGCATCACCGGAAGCGTCCCGCGCTCCAGGAACCCGGCAAAATCAAGCGCCGCCGGCTGGCCGTTCAGAAACGAATTGAACCATGGCCACGCCGGCGTGCCAATCAACCCCAGCAGCACCGCGCACGAGGCCAGCAGCACCAGCGGCATGGTCATCGCAGCGGGGCTCTCATGCGGAACGCGCGCCGCCCCATGCTCCGAATGTCCCGCAGCCGCGCCATGACCTGCGTTCCCCTCCAGGCGCGCTTCGCCAAAGAACACGTAGAACACCTGGCGCGTCATATAGAACGCTGTCAGAAGAGCTCCGAAAGCTCCCAGATAAAACGGCGTCCGCGAAATGCTCCAATCCTGCGCCGCGTGCAGAATGGCGTCCTTGCTCCAGAAGCCGGAGAAGAACAGCGGAAACCCGCTCAACGCCAGCATGCCCACTGCGTAGGTCGCGAAGGTCACAGGCATGAATTTCCGCAGGCCGCCCATGCGGCGAATGTCCTGCTCCTCATGGCAGCCATGGATCACCGATCCAGCGCCCAGAAACAGCAGCGACTTGAAGAAGGCGTGCGTGATGAGGTGGAACATGCCCACCGCCACTCCGCCAACGCCCAGGCCCATCATCATGTAGCCGAGCTGCGACACGGTGGAGTAGGCCAGGATGCGCTTGATATCGTTCTGCGCGACGGCGATCAGCGCCGCGAAGACAGCCGTGATCGAGCCGATCCAGGTGACCGCCTGCAGCGCCGTCGTGGGCGCAATCGCCGCATGCATCCCGCCGTGGGCCGCCATCAACGGATAGACCCGCGCCACCAGGAACACGCCAGCCGCCACCATGGTCGCCGCGTGGATCAGCGCGCTCACCGGCGTCGGGCCCTCCATCGCGTCCGGCAGCCACACATGCAGCGGCACCTGGCCGGACTTGCCCACAGCCCCGGCGAAAATCAATAGCGCGATGCCCGTCGAGGCCGCCATGCCGACGCTTGTAATATGCGCCACCATCGCCGCCAGCGCGGTCTGCTCCATGCACCCGGCTCCGTGGTCGTAGAAGAGCAGCGTGCCGGCCTGCGAATACAGCCACACGATCCCGATCAGGAAGGCCAGGTCGCCAATCCGCGTGGTGATGAAGGCCTTCTTCGCCGCCGCAGCAGCAGATGGCCTTTGATACCAGAATCCGATCAGGAGATAGGAGGTAAGTCCCACCAGCTCCCAGCACATGAAGAGCAGCAGCAGGCTGTTCGCGATCACCACGCCCAGCATCGCCGCCGCAAAGAGAGACAGGAAGCAGAAGAAGCGCGTGAAGTTCTGGTCGTGAGCCATGTAGCCCGTGCTGTAGATGAAGATCAGAAGGCCCACAAATGTGACCATCACCAGCATCACCGCCGTCAGCGGGTCCAGCATCCAGCCCAGCTTCAACCACTCATTGCCATACTGAAGCCATGGGAAATTGAAGACCTGCCGGGTGGCTTCTCCCTGGCCGCTGGAGCGGAGCGCCTGTGCGAATGCGCAGAGGGAAAGCAGAAAGGAGATTCCCATCGAGCCAATCGCGAGCGACGCAGCGAACGCACGCCTCCGCCGACTCGCAAGAGCGCTCAGCCCCGCTGCCAGGGCGGGGATTGCGGGAATCAGCCAAAGATTTCGAACTATCCAGGTCATCGCGTCTCTACGATCAATTGCATCGGGCTGGGAATCTTTTAACTACCGTCCTTTGCGGCATCCGGGCTCTAACGGCCAAAATGCGTTGCATCGGCGAGCTTTCATGGCGTGCGGACTACCCTCTCATGGAATCCACCTGGTCGAGATTGGTGGTTTTGACATGCCGGTACAGAGAAATAATCAGAGCCAGGCCGACGGCAGCCTCTGCCGCCGCAACCCCGATGGAGAAGACGGTGAACAAGACTCCCGTCAACGCTTCCGGATTGGGACCAAAGCGCCAGAAGGCGATGAAATTGAGGTTCGCGGCATTCAGCATCAGCTCGATGCCGATGAGCACAAGAATGGCGTTGCGGCGCACCAGAGCGCCGGCCAGGCCGATGGAAAAAAGGAGCGCGGACAACAGGAGGCAGCTCGACAGCGAACTCATCGCGTCTCCTGTCTGTCGTGCATGGCGATGGTCACGGCGCCAATCAGGGCTGCGGTCAGCAGCAGGCCGATCACTTCCAGCGGCAGCGCGAATTGCAGCATCAGCGCATTGCCGATCTGTTGCATGGTGGCTTCCGGCTGCGCTGGCAAAGCCCGCTGCGATGCTGCGCTGGCATGAAAGGCCCACGCCATCGCCGCGAAAACAGCGACGGCGACAACGCCGCCTCCCCACCCGGAAGAATTGGAGGCGGAGGCATTGAGGGCGGACTTTGAGGTTGTTCCAGCGTCGCGCGTCAGCAGGATGGCGAAGACGATGAGAATGGCCACCGCTCCGATATAAACCAGGATTTGCGCGAAGCCGATGAATTGAGCGCCAAGCTGCAAATACACCATCGCCAGCCCTGCGAAGGCCAGGGTCAGCGCCAACACGGAATGCACCAGGTTGCGGAAGCTCATCGCTGCCACCGCTCCTGCGACCGTAAGTATAGCGAGAATCGTGAACAGCAAGAGTTATCCTTCCGTGCCAGCCATTCCTGCGGTGCATTCCCTGTCGGATCGCTTGTGCTGCGGACTGCTCGCAATCCAAAACGTTTGGTTGAAAACCATTTTCGCCATATCCATCACAAGATGATGTGACAGGCGTCACTGCTTATTCCTACTCGGCAAATTGGTAGACCCGCTTCTCCAGCCGCTGCCCTTGCATCAGTCCACGACCCAGCAGAACATACGGAACCACCACCATCAAAATGCAGACAAGCCATCGTAAACCGCCCTGCGGCAGAAAGTGCCACAGACCTGCCGTCACAAGGTTGATCAGCGCCATCGGCAGCATGAATTTCCACGCGAAGTTCAGCAGTTGATCCATGCGCAGGCGCGGCAGCGTGCCTCGAATCCATATAAACACGGCGATCATCGCCAGCAGCTTCGCAAAAAACCAGAGGTACGACGGCACCCAGGCCAGAAAGGAGAGCGGAGCGCCCCATCCGCCCAGAAACAGCGTGATGCCCATGCCGCTGATGGCGAACATGCCAAGATACTCGCCCAGGAAAAACAGAGCGAACTTGAATCCCGAATACTCGATGTAATAGCCCGCGATGATCTCCGATTCGCCTTCGGGCAGATCGAACGGAGAGCGGTTGGATTCCGCCGTCGCAGCGATCATGAAAAGCACAAACCCGGCGAATCCCCACGGCGTGAAGACATACCAATGCGGCAGGATTCCGGTGTAGCCCGCCTGCTTCTCAATGATCGCTACGGTGGAGAGCGATCCAGCCGCCATGATGACCGTGATGGACGAGAGGATCAGCGGCACCTCGTAGCTGATCATTTGCGAGATGGCGCGCATCGCTCCCAGCAGCGAATATTTGTTGCGGCTCGACCAGCCCGCCATGAAGACCGACAGCTCCATCACCGAGCCGACCGCGAAGAAAAACAGAACTCCGGCGTCCAGATTGGCCAGCACCATGTTGCGGCCCACCGGCAGCACCGCATACACCGAGAACGCACCCAGCACCAGCACCACCGGCGCCAGGAAATGCACAACCTTGTCCGCGGCGTACGGCACAACATCTTCCTTGGTCAAGGACTTCACAGCATCGGCGATGGGCTGCAGGATGCCGAACGGCCCCACGCGATTCGGTCCCAGGCGGTTCTGGATACGGCCCAGTCCCTTGCGCTCCAGGATGGTGGTCACAGCAAAAAGACCGCCGAACGCCCCCAGGATGGCTATTACAGAAAACAGAGCCGCGAGAATCCATCGCACACCCGCAGGGGCAAAGCCGACGATCCAGTGTTGCAGGATTACAAAGATCTGATCTGCCGTTTCAATCATTTTTCGCCACCGTGCTGGAGGAAGAAGAAGTCGCCGGTGCAGATGGAGCCGCAGAGCCGGACGGAGCGGAGTCGGACGGAGCAGAGCCAGACGGCGGCGCGCTGGGGGGCGCGGGACTGGCCTTTGCCTCGGCGGCCTTGGCGGCGGCCTGGGCTGCTGCCTGAACTGCTGCCTTGGCCTTGGCTTCTGCTTTGGCCTTCTCCTCTGCCAGCCGCGCATCCACCTCCGCTGCTTCGGTGGGATGGATCTTGTTGTAATGCTCGTTAGATTTGGCCAACTGCGACTTGTCCCAGAGAAGGCCGCCAAAGCGGTCATCCGTGCTCAGCTCAAATTCCGTGTCCATCTTGATGGCCTCAAACGGACAGACTTCGACGCAGATCTGGCAGCTCATGCACACGGAGATATCAATATTGAAAACCGCCGGATAGAACTGCGGCTTGCCAAGGGCGTCCGGCTTCTTGTCCTTGCTCTTTTCGATGTAAATGCACTTGGGCGGACATTCCTTCTCGCAAATCTGGCAGCCGACGCAGCGCAGGCCAGCCTGCCAATCCGGGCCATCGTAGACGAGGAACGGAAAGTCTCGCGCAGCCTCGGGCTGCGGCAAGCGCTCCTCTGGAAATTGCACGGTGGTCAGCCGTTCTTTGCTGACGTAGCTGCCAAAGAAATTCCTGGCCGTCTCCGCCAAACCTTTTGCAATGCCTTCACCCAGCATGTTCCCAACCCTTCATGCGATTCCGATGCGATTGCCGTGATTCCGGCGTTCCCACTCCAATAGCTATTGAGCGACTTCAAGCGATCCCGCGCAGCAGATCTCCTGCTCCCCGAAATCCCCTTGCCTACCGATCTGCCTACCGATCCACCTCGCCCAGCACAATGTCGATGGTGCCAAAGATAACAACCGTATCCGCCAGGTTGTAGCCGCGGCACATGTCTTCCAGAACCGTCAGGTTGATCAAGCTCGGCGGGCGCACCCGGTAGCGATAGGGATTCGGCGATCCATCGCTGATCAGGTAGAAGCCAAGCTCCCCCTTGGGGGATTCGATCCTGCCATAGGCCTCTCCTGCCTTGGGGCGGAATCCCCTGATCTTCGACTTGGGGTCCATGATCGGGCCGGAAGGAATGTCGCGCAGAGCCTGCTCGAGGATCTTCACCGACTCGCGCATCTCCAGCATGCGGATCATGTACCGGTCGTACACGTCGCCGTGGGCTCCGATCGGCACCTTGAAGTCGAACCTGTCGTAAATGCCGTACTTGTCCACCTTGCGAATGTCGTAGTTCACGCCGGACGCGCGCAGAATCGGTCCCGTGATGCCGCCCTGAATCGCGAGTTCCTTGCTGAGCACGCCAACTCCCTGCGTGCGCGCCATCAGAATCTCGTTGCCTGCGAGCAGCCGCTCAAACTCGTCCAGGAAGCGCGGAAATTCGGCCACCACTTTCCTGACCTCGTCCAACCAGCCAGCGGGCAACTCCACGCGGCAGCCGCCGAAGCGCATGTAGTTGCACATCATGCGCGATCCGCTGAGCGATTCAAACAGATCCAGGATTTTTTCGCGCTCGCGGAAGGCGTACATCAGCGGAGTTCCGCTTGCGCCCATCTCCTGGATCAGAAAACCAATGGTGGAAGCGTGGTTTTGCAGGCGCGTCAGCTCCGCCGTGATGACGCGGATGTACTCCGCCCGCTCCGGAACCTGCAACCCCGCCAGCTTCTCCACCGAAAGCGCATAGGCCCAGTTGTTGCTGAGCGAACACATATAGTCCAGGCGGTCGGTATAGGGCATTGCAGCCAGGTAGGAGGCCGTCTCCGCGATCTTCTCGTGGTTGCGATGCAGATAGCCGAAGACCGGCTTGAGCTTCACGATGCGCTCGCCGTCCAGCGACACGTCCATCCGAAACACGCCATGCGTGGAAGGGTGATGCGGCCCCAGGGAGATTTCGAGCAATTCGCCGGGGTTGTCGCCAGCGGCAGCTGCCTTCCCTGCGATCTCCTGGGTTGCGATCTCCGGTGTTGCGGTGGGGCGTATGGCGGTAGGGCCTGTTGCGGTGGAACCTGTTGCCGTGGCACTCATTGGCATCCTCCCGCTTTTTCGTCCCGATTGGAGTGCTCCAGCGCCCTTTTCAGCACAGCGTCGTGCGCTGTCGGCTCGTATTCATAGTCGTCCGGATCCACGTAGTCCTTGCGCATCGGATGGTCTTCGAAACCGTCCCACATCAAAATTCTGCGCAGATCGGGATGACCGTCGAAAACGACTCCGTAGAGATCGAAAACCTCCCTCTCCTGGAACTCCGCGCTCCGCCACAGCGGTGTGAATGACGGGAGATTCACCGCGTCTTTACGGTCCTCTGTCCGCATTCTGACCGTAAGCGGACCGTGCTTTTTCACGGTGGAATACAGGTGGTAGACCACCTCAAGATATCCCGAACCCTCCGTATCTGGCCAATCCACACCAGTTACGTTCGAGCAGTAGTCCAAGCAGAGCTCCGGGTCGTCCCGCAGAAACTTCGCCACCGCGAACGCATGCTCCCGATCAAGCAGCAGCGAATGCTGGCCGGAGGGGCTGCCATTGACGACAATCTGCAGACGGCAGCCCGGGACGGCGGCTTCAATATCGGATTTAACTTTTTCCAGGTTCATTCTCGCCTGCGCGCGGCTCCGTTGGAGTGGCTTTGAGGGTGATGTTCCACAGTTTGGGATTCTTGGCTGGTTCCAGATCATGCGCTCCGTATTGCGGAACTACGAATTCGCTGGATGTATCCGCGCGCAGATGCCGCGGCCTCAGATCTCCTGTCAGGTGCTGCGCATCGATTTTTTTCTGCAGAGTCATGAAGGCGTCGATCAGCGCCTCCGGGCGCGGTGGACAGCCGGGAATATGCACATCCACGGGAATATAGCGGTCGATTCCCTTCAGCACGTTGTAGCCCTGCTTGAATGGGCCGCCGGAGATGGCGCACGCGCCCATTGCGATCACGTATTTCGGCTCCGGCATCTGGTTGTAGAGCCGCACCACCTGAGGCGCCATTTTCTTGGTGACCGTGCCGGCGACAATCATCAGATCCGCCTGCCGCGGCGAAGGCCGGAAGACCTCGGCGCCGAACCGCGCCAGGTCATAGCGCGCCATGGTGGTGGCGATCATTTCAATCGCGCAACAGGCAAGGCCGAAGGTCAGCGGCCATACGGAGTTCTTCCGGCCCCAGTTGTAAACCTCTTCCAGGGTAGTGGCGAAAATCCCCTGTTGGCTCAACTCGATTTTCAGCTTTTGATCCATGCTATAAGGCCGCTCTCGCGTTCCGTGTTCTGTGTTCCATATCCTGTGTTCTATGTTCCGCCAGGTTCAGGATTTCCTGCTCCGCTCTATCCCAACGTGCTCCAGAGGCTTTGCTTCTCTTTGCCGCAAGGTCACCCAACGTACTTCTCAGCTGCCCACATGCCAGGCCGTTATACCCACACAAGGACGCGTTTCTGCCATGCCCAGACCAGGCCCTCTGCCAATAGAAGGATGAAGACCAGCATCGCAATCGCTGCTCCGAGGGTGAGCCCGGAGAATGCCACCGCGAACGGCAGCAGGAAAATCGCCTCCACATCGAAGATCAAAAAGACGATTGCGTAGAGGTAGTACTCGGCTCGAAACTGTATCCACGCATCGCCTTGCGAGGCCAGTCCGCATTCATACGTCGCGTTTTTGACAGGTCCCGGCTTGCGTGGAGAGAACTTCTTTGACCAGAGCCATGCCATCGCCAGAGGCGAGATGGCAAAGCCGACGGCGGCGATCATCAGAATCGCGATGGGCCGGTAGATGTCGAGATCAACTGAATGCATGAATCCCCAAAACTGCTCGCTGAAGCAGGAGCTAAATCCTATAGACGGCGAAACCTGGCCTTCGTTTCTATTTTCATCACGACAGACCACGGTATCAAGGTGCCGGTGACAGGTCAAAAGAAAACCTGCGGCGTGCCATGCCATTCGTTCAATACGCCAAGATTTCCTCAAAATGTCCACCCCAGGCGGAAGGTGGAACAGACGAAGTGGATCGCCCAGGTCTCCTCATAGGTGGGCTGCTGTCTTACGCAAGGTGTAACTGCTCAAGGTCTTGATGTAGTTGCCGCGATCGAACGGCGAAGTGTCGGGGACGGCGCGGCGGCTAAGGCTGCCGCGCATCTGGCGGATGGAGGCATACTCGTGCTCTTCCATCCAGCGGACCAAATCGGCGCGAACCGTGGCCAGGTGCTCGATGCCATGGAGATGCAGGGCTGAGGTCATCATCGCAATCTGCGCTCCTGCCATGATCGACTTGAGGACGCCCTCCGCGCTATGCACGCCACCGGTGATGGCAAGGTCGCAGTGGCAATTGCCATAGAGGATAGCCACCCAGTGCAATCGAAGGAGCAGTTCCTCTGGCGTGCTGAACGCGATGCGCGGGATGACATCGAGATTCTCGATGTCGAAGTCCGGCTGATAGAAGCGATTGAAGAGAACGAGCCCATCCGCACCGACAGTCTCCAATTGGCGCACCAGATGGGGAACGCTGGTGAATTGCGGCGATAGTTTGACGGCCACCGGAATTCTGACGCTCCTCTTCACCTGGCCGACGAGATCAACCAACCCCTGCTCGACCTCTGCGCTGGTCCTGTTTGGATCAGTGGCGAGGGAGTAGGTATTCAGTTCCAGAGCGTCTGCGCCCGCATCCTCAAGCAGCTCCGCAAAATGCGTCCATCCGCCCGGAGATGCGCCATTGAGGCTGGCGATGATGGGAATACCGACGCTGCTTTTGGCGTTCCTCAAATGGCGAAGATAGGCGTCCTGGCTGGAGTAGTGGTCGTCGAACGCGGGCAGATAGCTGAGCGATTCGAAGTAGGACTCCGTGCCGCGGGAGAGATCGCTGTCCAGGGCACCGCTTTCAAGCACGATCTGCTCTTCAAAAAGAGAGGTGAGAACCACCGCAGCCGCACCTGCCGCCTCCATGCGACGGAGATTGTCGATGGATTCGCTCAACGGGGTGGCGGAAACCACGATGGGGCTCTTCAGCTTCAAGCCCAGATATTCGGTCGTCAGATCCATCCTTGTCCCTCTCCCGCATGCCACAGCGGCGCGACTTCGTCGGGTTGCTCCGGCCGGACGATGCCCGGCATGGACCCGCATTCTGGCATTGCGGCACTGGCGGAGCAAAGCCTCCACTCGCGCTTGCCATGCGACTGCGCTTGTATTGCCCGATGCAGCGCCCCCTGCCTGAATCAGACGCAGAGAGCGCTGCATCCTCAGGTGAAGATGATCTGTCCGCCGGCCGCCTTCTCGTAAAACTGGCCTACCGAGATGATTCCGTCCAATTCAGGCGTGAAATCCTCGCGCTTCAAATGGTACATATCCACCGTTGCGCGGCAGGCATACAACTCCGCCCCGGAGTCGTGGATCATGGTGAGGAATTCACCGACAGGCGGTATATCGATTTTTTCGATTTCTTTCTTCATCATTTTTGTGGCGAAGGCGGACATGCCCGGCAGCGCCCCAAGCAGGGTTGGCATATGCATGCCCGGATTGCCCACTGTTGCGACCTTGAGGTTGTCCATGCGCTTTTTGAGGATCGCATCGAGGCCGAAGAAGGTGAAGAACAGGGAGGCTTCTATGCCTTCCATGCGCGCGCCATTGGCCATGATGAGTCCCGGATACACTCCATCGAGCGAACCTTTGGATATAACGATGGACACCTTCTGAATGGGTTGAAACTCTGTCTCGCTTGGCATGACTTTGTCCTCTCTGTTCAGATGCATCCCACTGGCTTCGGTAGTCCTGCAATTTTGGCTGCGCGCTTCGCAGGACCCTTCGGGAAAAGCTGATACAACGTCTTGGTGTCGACGCCGCTTTCCTTGGTCAGCCTGCGAATGGAGGGAGCGCTCCCTTCCTTCTCGAAGACCTTTCTCATGTAGTTGAGAATCGCCCAGTGCTGGCTGGTGAGGTTCGGGATGCCATCCTGGGCAGCCATCTCACGGGCAATATCTTCATTCCAGTCGCTTAGGTTGGCGAGATTGCCATCCGCATCAACAGCAAGTTCCTTGCCAAGTATGGTTACGGTTGCCATGGTTCACCTTTCTGATAGGGGTACTGGTTGTACGTTCGATGTATTGGATTCCGCGCTGCGCGCACCTACCACCTTCAGGAACTCGATGAGAATTCCGATTCCACGGCGAGCATCCGGTGAATTCAGCTCGCGCGCTATCTGGAAGACGGACTTATCGACATCCATGGTAGCCTGCACCCTTCCGAAGCCATGAATGATCGCCTCAAGCGCCTGCAGCACTTCAGGATGCGTGAGTTCGCGCAGAAAGCCGACCAGATGTGGAATGCTGGCTTCTATCTGCTTCATGTCCTCAGCAGAGTGCGACTGCACCAGCGTGTCGGCAATCCTGGCTCCACTCGCAGCGGCGTTGAACCAGCCTCGGTCCTGCAGATCCTGGAATTGCATGGTTGCCTGCTTGTAGAGATCGCGGGTCACGGGCTGGATATCCTGAACGAAATCAGCCGCGCTTTCGAGTTGCTGCAGGACGGATGTCAGCAGTTTCGCATTGCCGAGTCCAACCTTGACAAGCTCCGCGATATCCCGAGGATGAAGGTCGATGGAGCCACAGACGCCTGCTGCCTCCTTGTACGCGTCCTTTGCCACCAGAGCCAGATCCGCCACCAGATCTTCAGAAGCGTTGCGAACCTGCTTCAGGTGATCCAGCTCCTGCGCGATCAGATCGAGCTTGCGATGGATTTCGGCAATTTGATCTTCAGCAATTGTGGTTGCCATGTCACACCCTCTTTCCTGCCATGGACATTGCCGATCCTATCGGCAATTCGAGACCGCGCAAAAGCACATTCCAGTACACCCAGCGGAACATCAGCTTGCCGTAATGGTTCATGCTGCTTTCCTGGAGCAGCGAGAACGGCCCGACACCAGGCAGAGGGAATTCTCCAGGCAAGGGCTCGGTCTCGTAATTGAAATCGATCAGCAGGCCTTTTCCAAAGCCGGATTCGATGAAGCAGTTTGTATGGCCGTCGAAGCGGGCAGGCATGGGCCGCTTGTCAATATGCTCCAGGAAGTTTTCAAAAAGAATCTCAGACTGGAAATGCACAACCGAACCAGCCTTTGAGCTTGGGAGGTTGGTGGCATCGCCAATCACGAACACGTTCTCCAGCCCCTTGGCCAGAAGTGTTTGCTTGTCGGTGGCCACATAGTTCAGCTCATCGCCCAGGCCACTGCGGCCAATGCATGGGTCTCCCATATTGGTGGGCACAGAGACCAGCAGATCGTAACCAACCTCAGTGTCATCCCATCCGACAAGTTTTTTCTCTTTGCTGTCCACCCGGGCCAGGCCAAAATCCGGCGTGACATTGATTCGCTTTCTACCGAGCAGATCTCCGAGAATCTGGGACGCTTTCGGCTTGGTGAATGCCCCGGAAAGCGGGGTGACCAAATTGAGCTCGACCTTGTCTCGGATACCCCTCTCGGTGAAATAGGCGTCCGCAAGAAATAGGAACTCCAGCGGCGCCACAGGGCATTTGATGGGCATCTCGATGGGGTTCACAACCAGCTTTCCGCCCTGCCATCCTTTGAGAAACTGCGCGAGCAGCTCCGCCCCCCTGGGCGTGTAGAAATCAAACTTGGTCTTGCCCCACTCATCATCGACCAGACCTTCCGTCTGTTCCGGATGGATGTCAGCTCCAGTGGCGATAATGAGGTAGTCGTATGGCAGGATCGATTGATCGCCGAGGACGACTTTGTTCTTGTCTGCCTCGATATGGTCGATGGAAGAGACGACCAGCTTGACGCCTGCCGGCAAATACTGCCGTCGCGGCTTCACAATGTCCTGCAACCGATATCCGCCGAATGGAACAAAAAGAAATCCAGGCTGGTAATAGTGCTCTTCCGTGTTGTCCACGATGGTCACTTGCCATTCCCGCGCGTTGAGCACCGGAGCCAGTTTGTTAGCCATCATCGTACCGGCTGTTCCGCCACCGAGTATCAGTAGATGCTTCATGATTTCATCTCTCTTTCGTGCGACATGCTCCTGCATTAAAAGTTTTGGACGCCCATCAAGAAGAAACTTGCTATATCTCGTCCAGCTCATTTATCGGGAGGAGGCCATTGCAGCTACGCTCGGTACCGTATAGATGGTCATCAAGAATAACGAGATGGTTCATCGAGTATCCTTTCGTGTAGCATCTTCCAGCACTAACAACTCTTGATGCCTGCACATATCTATTAACTATTAATCTATCCCTGCCGTTACATTATTTTTTACAATTTCAATTTCCAGCTTGCTTTCAGAATATCTGGCGTAACGATTCATCGTAGTCCTGTACCCGACTCGCTACCGTGCGCTCCGTCACACACCTCAAATTTGCTACGATTTATTCCTTATTCGCTACGTTTCTGCCTACTGATTGTCCATCGTTGCTACCAGCGCGACTTTTTCGGGCAGTTCCGGCGGAGCGATTCCGGGAGTGGCGGAGCGTCCGGCCATCGCGGCGCGCGCGGAGTAGACGCGCCATTGCCGCTCCACGTCGTCCTGCGCCTGCCGGAGGAGTTCCTTCGCCATCTCCGGATGGCTTCGAACCAGCATGGTGTAACGCGTCTCCTGGTAGGCGTACTCCTTGAACGGAATGGAGGGAGCCCTGGAATCGAGCAGGAAGGGATTCTTGCCTTCGTCCCGCAGCGACGGGTTGTAGCGCATCAACGGCCAGTAGCCGGAGAGAACGGCCTTCTTCTGTTGATCCAGGCTATGCACAAGGTCATACCCGTGCGCGACGCAGGGACTGTAGGCCAGAATGAGAGCCGGACCGTCGTGCGCCTCGGCTTCCTGGAACGCCTTGACCGTGTGCATGTCATTGCTGCCCATGCAGACGCGCGCCACGTAAACGGAGCCGTAGCTGACCGCCTCCATCGCAAGATCCTTCTTGCTTGTGGTCTTGCCTCCGACGGCGAATTTGGCGGATGCTCCGCGCGGCGTGGACTTCGACATCTGGCCGCCGGTGTTGGAATAGACCTCCGTGTCGAGGACCAGCACCTTGACGTTGCGTCCGGAGGCGAGCACATGGTCCAGTCCGCCAAAGCCGATGTCGTAGGCCCATCCATCGCCGCCAACAATCCACAGGCTCTTGCGGACCAGTGCATCCGCGATGGAGAGCAGATTGGCGACTTCCCTGGATGAAGTCCCGGCCGGGATCGCGGAGAGCTTCTGGCGGATGATGCTGACGCGTTCGCGCTGCGCCTCGATGCCCGCCTCTGTGGCCTGATCGGCCTCAAGGGTGGCGCCGACCAGCTCGCCGCCAAGCACAGGAGCAAGCCGCGCGAGCAGCTCTTCGGCATAGACCATCTTCTGATCCAGCGCCAGCCGCATGCCCAGTCCGAATTCGGCATTGTCTTCGAACAGGGAGTTGGACCAGGTGGGCCCGCGCCCGCTGCCATTGACCGTGTAGGGCGTGGTCGGCAGATTGCCGCCGTAGATGGACGAGCAGCCAGTTGCGTTCGCGATGTGGAGCCGGTCGCCGAAGAGCTGGGTCAGCAGCTTGATGTACGGCGTCTCTCCGCAGCCGGCGCAGGCACCCGAGAACTCGAAGAGCGGATCGAGCAGTTGGATGTCCTTGACCTGGGTGTGGGACAGGCGGCCACGCTGCACGCTGGGCAGGGACTCGAAAAACTCCCAGTTCTGCTTTTCCGTGTCGCGCAAAGGAGCCTGCATCTCCATGTTGATGGCCTTGTGCCTGGCCTCGCTCTTGCTCTTCACCGGGCAAACCTCGACGCAGAGACGGCAGCCGGTGCAGTCCTCTGGGGAGACCTGGAGGGTGTAGAGTTCCTGCTCCATGCCACGCCACCGTGCCGGGGCTTTTTTGAAGGTCTCCGGAGCACCGGCCAGAAGCGAGGGATCGTAGACCCTGCCGCGGATGACGGCGTGAGGGCAGACCATGACGCATTTGCCGCACTGGATGCAGATCTCCTCGTCCCAGACTGGAATCATCTGGGCGATATTGCGCTTCTCCCACTTGGCGGTGCCGGTGGGGAAGGTGCCATCGGGAGGCAGTGCGCTGACCGGCAGTTCGTCGCCATGGCCGCCAGCGATGGAGCCGAGAATGTCGCGAACAAAGGACGGGGCGTTGGCGGAAATGGCGGGAAGGATTTCGAAGGTCGAGGTGACCTTGTCCGGCAGCGGCACTGGATGCAGGTGGGCGAGCGCGGCATCGACGGCGGCAAAATTCTGCTGCACGACCGCGTCTCCGCGCTTGCCATAGGTCTTCTTGATTGCCTTCTTGATCTGCTCGATGGCTTCGTCGCGCGGAAGCACGCCGCTGATGGCGAAGAAGCAGGTCTGCATGATGGTGTTGATGCGGCTACCCATGTCCGCTTTGCGGGCGACGGCGTAGCCGTCGATCACGTAGAAGCGGAGCTTCTTTTTCAGGATGGTCTCCTGCGTTTTGCGCGGCAGATGGCCCCAGATTTCGTCAGGGCCGTAGGGCGCATTGAGCAGGAAAACCGCTCCCGGAGCGGCTGCGGCGAGAACGTCCATACGCTCCAAAAAGGAGAATTGGTGGCAGGCCACGAAATTCGCTTTTGTGATGAGGTAGGTGGACTGGATAGGATCGGGGCCAAAGCGCAGATGCGAGACCGTGACGGAGCCGGACTTCTTCGAGTCGTAGACGAAGTAGCCCTGAGCGTGGTTCGATGTCTGCGAACCGATGATTTTGATGGAATTCTTGTTGGCGCCAACAGTGCCGTCCGAGCCCAGCCCATAGAAAAGCGCGCGAACTGTGTGCGGGTTTTCGGTGGAGTACTCGGGGTCGTAAGCCAGGCTGGTGTGGGTGACGTCGTCCTCGATGCCGATGGTGAAGTGGTTCTTCGGCTGCGGTTTCTTGAGTTCGTCGAAGATGCCCTTCACCATGGCGGGCGTAAACTCCTTCGATGACAGGCCGTAGCGACCGCCCAATATGCGCGGTTGTTGAGCGAATGGCGAGGTTCCGCTGGAGTGCGCCTCGCTGAAGACGGTCAAAATATCCTGGTAGAGCGGCTCGCCGAGCGATCCCGGCTCCTTGGTGCGGTCGAGCACGGCGATGGAGCGCACCGTTTTGGGCAGCGCCGCCAGAAATGCCTCCGCCGCGAATGGCCGGTAGAGATGGACTTTCAGCAGGCCAAGCTTCTCTCCCTGGGCGTTCAGATGGGAGATCGCCTCCTCTGCAGCACCCGCGCCCGAACCCATCAGAACGATGACGCGGTCCGCATCCGGCGCGCCAACATAATCAAACAGGTGGTAGCTGCGTCCGGTCTGCTTTGCGAAACGATCCATCACATCCTGCACGATCGTGGGGACAGCAAGATAAAAAGGATTGCAGGCTTCGCGGGCCTGGAAAAACACGTCGGGATTTTGCGCGGTGCCGCGCAGGATGGGACGATCGGAGCTGAGGGCGCGCTCGCGGTGGGCGAGGACGAATTTCTCGTCGAGCAGTGCGCGAATATCCTCATCGCTGATCGGAAATGCCTTGTTGACCTCATGCGAGGTGCGGAATCCGTCAAAAAAATGGAGGAATGGCACGCGCGCTTCAAGCGTGGCGATGTGGGAGATAAGGGCGAAGTCGCCAGCCTCCTGGACGGAGTTGGACGCGAGCATGACGTAGCCTGTGGGCCGACAGGACATGACGTCGGAATGGTCGCCGAAGATGGAAAGCGCATGAGTGGCCAAGGCGCGAGCGGCGACATGGATAACGTTGGCGGTGAGCTCGCCAGCGATCTTGTACATGTTGGGGATCATCAGGAGGAGCCCCTGAGAGGCGGTGAAGGTCGTGCCGCAGGCACCTGTCTGGAGAGCGCCGTGGAGAGCGCCAGCAGCTCCGCCCTCGCTCTGCAGCTCGGAGACCATCGGCACCGATCCCCAGATGTTCTTCTTGCCCTCTTCCCTCCACTGGTCGGCCCACTCTCCCATCGGGGACGACGGTGTAATGGGATAAATCGCGATGACTTCCGAGAGTCGATACGCTACCGAGGCCGCTGCCTCATTGCCATCGAGAACCACTGGTTCCGTTATTTGCACACGTGTCTCCGTCTGCTCCATCGCTCCTGCGGGCTCCGAGCGGAGTCAAACCCGCTTTTCCCTGCGACAGCGATGGGAATTAAATCAAGCATATGCAGCGCGCGCACATGTTTCAGTGACACACGTCACATCCTTGACGGCGGGGTGTGCTGCTTATCTTTAATGGTGTCGCAACGGAGCTGCCTTGCTTGCGACTCCGTTCGATAGGTCGCTGAAAGGGGAGCGGCTTCCGGCAGGCTCCTGACGGCTTGAGCCCTAACGCTCTGTTGCAGCAGTGTTCTGCGGCAAGGCCCAGGCGAACAGCACGCCTCCGCTGCTTGTCAACGCATATTGACGGCCATCAAGCTCATACGTGATCGGCGAGCTCTGCATGGCCGCTCCTGTCCCGGCATGCCACAAGGTCTTGCCGCTCGCCGTGTCGAGCGCAAGGACGTTCCCATAAGCGTCGCCCGTGAATGCCAGGCCGGAGTCCGTCGTCAGAACCCCAGCGCCCGCGCCACCCGCTCCTAGCTCATGACTCCAGCGAATCTTGCCCGTCTGGTAATCAATCGCCTCGATGACACCTTTGCCCCAGAGTCCGTAATCGGCGCCTGCCCATCCGTAGTTCCCGTCTGCCGGCTTGGCAAAATAGAGGCTGTAACTCGGATGAGCGTCCACCAGAAACAGGCCGGTCTTTGGGTCGAAACTCGGTGAGCGATAGTTGGTCAGGCCACCTTCGTCGGGAGCGATCAAGCGGCCATCCGGGGCAGGTTCCTTCTTTGGATCCGGGATGGGATGGCCCTCTTTATCCACTCCCAGCGACCAGTTCACGGGCCCATAAGGCACAGTGAGAAGGCTCTCTCCATTGGTGCGGTCCAGAACAAAAAAATAGCCGTTGCGCGAAGTCTGCATCAGCATTTTGCGAGGCTGGCCATGGAAGTCTCCGTCCACCAGGACCGGCGTCTCGACTGCGTCCCAGTCGTGGGTGTCATGCGGCGAAACCTGGAAGCCCCATGCGAGCTTTCCCGTGTCGGGATTGAGGGCGACGATGCTGCAGGTATACAGATTGTCGCCCGGTCGCGTGGAACCATTCAAAACAGGCGTTGGATTGCCCGTCCCCCAGTAAATCAAATTGAGGGCAGGGTCATAGGTTCCCGTCATCCACGTCATGCCTCCCGTGGTGCTGTTTGGAGTACCCGCAGGCGGAGTGCTGTTCCACTGCCACTGCGTCTTGCCAGTGTCAGGATCGATAGACCGCAGATAGCCCGTCAAGTTGTCAAAGTCTCCGGAAACGCCGACGATCACATGGTCTGCCACGACCAACGGCGCCATCGTCGTCCAATAGCCCTTCGTCTCGTCTGCGATCTCAACACTCCAGCGCACGGTGCCATCCTTGGCATTCAGAGAGATCAGGCGGCCATCCGGCGTCATGAAATAGAGCCACCCCTTGTAGATTCCTACGCCGCGGTTGCCGATATGGTCGCCGCGAGTGGGAGGAGTTCTGTAGTGCCAGACCATGTGCCCTGAACGCGCATCAACGGCCCAGATGTTTTCTGGCACGGTGAAGTACAGCACGCCATCCACCAGCAGGGGCGAGGATTTGATTTGAGCAGTCTGGTTGGTCTGAAATGCCCATGCAAGCGCCAGATTTGCCACATTCTGCGGTGTGATTTGCGATAGATGGCTATGGCGCCTTCCCGAGTAGTCGCCGTGGTATCCAGGCCAACTGTCCGATGACGGATGAAGAAGTTCGGCAGCATCCACATTTTGCGCCATCAGCGGGCGCGGAATCGCAAAAAGCGGAAAAACCACGCTGGCAGCAAGAACAAAAGCATCTCTCAATAGTTTCATATTCTTCGATAACCTCTCGTGGCACTGTGTTCTGCGCGTTACGGCGAATCAGCGCAGCGTTTGCAAATACGCCATCAAGTTGTGGATATCGGCATCTGTGTATTTGCTGAACAGTTCAACATGCGCATGCACCGGCGCGTCGAGCGAATATTTCACGTCTCTGGCGGCCCATGATCGATAGGTGCCATGACTGTCGCGCAATGCAACGGTAAAC
>JAJZHR010000147.1 GCA_021810815.1 Acidobacteriota bacterium
CTGCGGATCTGTCTCCCCCGGCCTCTCGAATGACGGGCGCGGATTCGCCGGTGATGGCCGATTCGTCAACGGAGGCCACGCCTTCGATCACCTCTCCATCGCCGGGGATCATCTGTCCGGCCGTGACTCGAACGACATCGCCTACGCGGAGCTGGGAGCTCGGAACCTCCTGCAGCGCGCCCTTCACCACGAGGTAGGCCGTGGTTTCGGATTTGGCCTGCCGCAGAGCATCGGCCTGAGCTTTTCCACGGCCTTCCGCCATGGCTTCGGCAAAGTTGGCGAAGAGGACGGTGAACCACAGCCACAGGGTGATCTGGAGGTCGAATCCGAGATGTCCGCGGTGGGTTGCTGAGTTCGCAATGAGCAGGATGGTGGTGAGGACGCTTCCGATCTCAACTACGAACATGACCGGGTTGCGCATCATCACGCGTGGGCTGAGCTTTGCGAGCGCATCCACGGATGCGCGGCGAACGATCCTGGAGTCGAATGGAGAGCGGCGGTGCGCATGTATCGACATAAGTGTCTCCTGGGGCTCCCTAAAAGGCGTGTCCGGCGCGGAGCAGCAGATGCTCCAGAACCGGGCCGAGGCTGAGTGCGGGAAAGAAGGTCAGGGCGCCGACGATGAGAATGACACCGATGAGCAGCATGGTGAAAAGAGGCGTTGTCACGGGGAAGGTGCCCGCAGAGGCAGGGACAATCTTTTTGCCTGCGAGGTTTCCGGCAATGGCAAGCATCGGTACGATCATCATGAATCGCCCAAAGAACATCGCGATGGCGAGCGAATAGTTGTACCAGTTGGTATTTGCGTTGAGGCCGGCGAATGCGGAGCCGTTATTGCCGGTTGCCGAGGTGTAGGCGTAGAGGATTTCAGAGAGGCCGTGCGGCCCCTGGTTCGCCAGGCTACTGAGGCCGAGGTGCGGCATTAGGACGGTGGCTGCGGCGAAGCCAAGGATCAGCAAGGGAAAGATGAGCAGATACAGCATGGACATCTGCACGTCATAGGCTTCAATCCTCTTTCCCAGATACTCCGGAGTTCTGCCGACCATCAGGCCCGCGATGAAGACGGCGACGACGACAAACACGAGCATTCCGTACAGCCCGGCGCCAACACCTCCGAAGACAATTTCGCCGAGCAGGATATTGGCCATGGGCACCATGCCGCCAAGTGGCATGAAGCTGTCGTGCATGCTGTTGACTGCTCCGCAGCTCGCATCTGTTGTGACCGTGGCGAACAGAGCGGAGTTTGCGATGCCGAAGCGGACTTCCTTGCCCTCCATGTTTCCGCCGGACTGGGCGGCAGAGGTGTGCTGATTCACGCCATGCAGCAGCGGGTTCGGCTGCGACTCCGCCCAGTAGCACGTCGCCGTCCCAGCGAACCAAAGAACCACCATGGCGGCGAGCACGGCCCAGCCATGCTTCGGAGAGCCCACCATCTGCCCCAGCGTAATGGCAAGCCCCGCAGGCAGCAGAAAGATGGAGAGCATCTCAAGGAAATTGGACAGAGGCGTTGGATTCTCGAACGGGTGCGCGCTGTTCGCGTTGAAGAAGCCGCCGCCGTTGGTGCCGAGCATCTTGATGGCTTCCTGCGAGGCGACGGGGCCTTGAGCGATCACCTGCGTGGTCACTGTCGTCGTCTTGCCGTCGCTGCCCACAACCTTCTGCGGCTGCAGAAGCTTCGCTGTGTCATACGGCCTGAAATTCTGTACTACGCCTTGCGAAACCAGGGCCAACGAGAACATGATCGAGATTGGCAGCAGCACCCAGAAGATCCCACGCGTCAGGTCCACCCAGAAATTGCCGAGGGTTTTCATCTCGCGCCGCGCGATGCCGCGGACGAATGCGATGGCCAGGGCCATGCCCACGGCAGCCGACCAGAAGTTGTGGGTTGCCAGCCCGAGCATCTGCGTGAGATAGCTCATGGTGGACTCAGGCACATAGGCCTGCCAGTTGGTATTGGTTGTGAAGGAGATCGCGGTGTTCAGCGCAAGCGCGGATCCTACAGCAGGCAAATGCTGGGGGTTGAGGGGAAGAAGGTTTTGAAGGCGCTCGACGATATATGTCAGGACCATCGTTGCCGCGCTGAAGACGAGCATCGCGGCGGCGTACTCCGTCCAGCGCATCTCCTGTTCGGGCTTTACGCCTGTCATTCGATACAGCAAGCGCTCGCAGGGAACAAGCACGGGGTCGAGAAATGTCTTGCGACGCTCGAACACCCGCGTCAGGTAGCTTCCCATGGGCTTTGCGAGAAGCAGCACCACCGCGATGAATAGAAAGATCTGCAACCAGCCGTTGAGTGACATCAGAATTTCTCCGGGCGCAAGAGAGCGAAGACCAGGTACACCAGCAGAGCCGCCGAGATGGCAAGCAGAATGGAGTTGAGGATCATGAGGGCTTTCCTTTCAAACTTTCGCAGGCGTGGACATAAATTCCGCCAAGGGCGAAGAGTGCTGCGATAGCGATGAAGGCAAGGGCATCGAGCATAAAAGGCCTCCGGTTACGAGTTTCCATGCTTCCTGCCGCCAGAGCTCGCGAGCCTCAGCGCGGCGGCGGCCTGCGGTTGCCGCAGGAAGCATGGATTGTCAGGAAGAAGCATTCGTTGGAGAAGTTGCGATGGGGCTCCGTGACGCGGAGCAATCCGGGTGCAAGGATCGAGAGAGTGCAACCGTGCGGGAGCTTTCATCTTTGCCTCTAAGGCATTGAAACGCCCGGGGCCGTTGAAAGTCCGTAGAAAAGAAGTTAAGAAGTTGTTAGTTCGCGCAAAGGCGCTACTGGGAAGCTCCAGAGGGATGGAAGCGATAGCCGACCCATGGCTCGCTCTGGATATATTTCTGGCTTCCTCCGCCTTCGATCTTTTTCCGCAGCCCTGCGATCAGCACGCGCAGGTACTCTGGCTGCTCCTCGCCAGCAGGCCCCCAGATGGCGCGCAGAAGCACCTTGTGCGTGAGCACGCGACGAGGCGCCCGTGCGAAGAGGAGAAGCAGGTCGAACTCCTTGGGCGTGAGGTGAATGGCCTCGCCGCGCACTGAGGCGGTGTGGGCACCGGCATCAATGATGAAATCGCCGATCTCGATCTGAGGCTCAGTCGTATCTGGCTCCGAGGTGCGTCGCAGTTGCGCGCGCACCCTGGCCAGCAGCTCGGGCATGCTGAAGGGCTTTGTCAGGTAGTCGTCCGCGCCTTCATCCAGAGCTGTCACCTTCATCGCATCCGTGTCGCGAACGCTCAAAACAATAATCGGCGTTTGCGCGAGCCGCCGCACAGCGCGCGTCAGATCCAGTCCGGTCATCTCCGGCATGGCCAAATCTGTGATGATGAGATCGGGCCGGTCGGCCTCGAAACGAGCATAGGCTTCTGCGCCGTCGCCCGCGACAAGCACTTCATAGCCGCTGCTCTGGAGCGAAGCTCGCAACATGCGCGTTATCTGGCGCTCATCATCGACGACTAAGATGCGCTTCAATGGCTCTCCTGTGTGACGATGTGCAGATCCACGTGCGGAGCTTCGGACATGAACCTCTGGATGGCCAGGTAGTAGAGGTATTTGCGCAATCCGTGCAGTGCCGATCTGCCTACAATGGCCTGCGTGACGCGCTGCTCGCGAATGTAGGCGGCTGTGGCCCGAGCCGGGTCGCTGCCTGTGAGATTCACGATGGTCGCTCCGAGATTCCTGGCGAACTGCAGGCTGGACTCCAATATTCGCTTGCATTCCGGATCCTTATCCCGCTCGCTCTCTACGTGCAGCACGTACAGCTCGGCGTTGAGTGCCTCAGAGAGCCGGGATCCGCGCGCGATCAGGTCGCGCGCCTGAGCATTGGCGCTGATGCAGACCGCAACCTTCTCCGCGACCATCCAGTGGGCGCCGAGCCGCTTCGCCTCCACGTAGTCGTCCAGTGTGCGATCCACCGCTCGTGTGACTCGCTGGAGCGCCATCTCGCGCAGAGCGATCAGATTGCCGCGGCGGAAGAAATTGGCGAGTGACCGCTCTACCCTGTCAATCGGGTAAATATCGCCGCGCCGCATGCGCGTAACGAGAGCCTCGGGCGTCAAATCGCTGATGACAATCTCGTCCGCGCGATCCAGCACCCAGTCAGGCACCTGCTCGCGCACGCCTACACCTGTGAGGGCCTGAATTCTCGGAGCAAGACTCTCGACGTGCTGGATGTTGACCGTGCTCAGCACGTCGATCTTGTTGTCCAGAAGCAGCAGAACATCTTCATATCGCTTTGCGAAGCGGCTTCCCTTGATATTGGTATGGGCCAGTTCGTCGATGAGCACTACCTGGGGCATGCGCGCGAGGATCGCATCCACGTCCATCTCGGTGAACAGCGTGCCCTTATAGTCGATCTCGCGGCGTGGAACCTGCTCCAGCCTGGACGCCAATTCAGAAGTGCCGCTGCGTCCATGCGTTTCCACGATCCCGACCACGACGTCTTCGCCTCTGCTGCGCCGGCGAATACCTTCGCTGAGCATGCTGTAGGTCTTCCCGACGCCGGGAGCGTATCCGAGAAAAACTTTGAAACGTCCGCGTGTTTTCTCCGGCTCGCTGGCGAGCAGCCACTCTTCCGGTGATTTCCTGGGTTCGCTCACGTCGTACAATTACCCCCATGAACTCGCGCCGCGTCGTTGCGATGGCTCGTTGGATGCTGGCATTCGCAGCTCTTGCTGGAATTGTAGTGGTGTACAGGCACTGGCTACACGTCAATCCCACCACAGTCGCTCTTACGCTGTTGCTCCTCATTCTATTGCTGGCGGCGGAATGGGGGCTTCGTTACGCCGTGGTGGTCTCTGTTGCGGCCACCGCCTGCTACAACTTTTTCTTTCTTCCGCCCATCGGCACGTTCACGATCTCAGACCCGCAGAACTGGCTGACTCTCTTCGCTTTTCTGTCTACGGCGATCATAGCAAGCCGCCTGTCGCATCGTGCGCGCAATCAGGCGAACGAAGCTCGCTCCAGGCAGCAGGAGCTGGAAATTCTCTTCCGCCTGAGCCGCGAACTCCTGCACACGGAGAGCGTCGCCGCATTGGTCAGTTCCATTCCCACCGCTGTGGTCAGTGTGATCGGCGCAATCTCAGGGATGCTCTACCTGATCGATGGAGATCGGCTGTACCGGAGCGCTGGCGGGGAAGCTCTGAATCCAGAGACCTCAGAGCTTCGGCAATATGCCCTGACCGTCTCTGCCGTTAGCGATCAGGCAGGCGAAATCCGGGTGCCTCTGCGCACCGGGGTTCGGCCGAAAGGCCTGCTCCTCCTGCGCGGAGCAAGCATTTCCGCCAACACATTGGAGGCTATCGGCGGCTTGATCTCTATCTCGATCGATCGAGCTCAGGCTCTGGAAAACGTGGCCCGCGGCGAAGCTGCCAAGGAAAGCGAGCGGCTCCGCACCGTCATGATCGATTCCATCACGCACGAGCTGCGCACGCCATTGACATCGATCAAGGGCGCCGCCACGTCGCTGCTGGCTCTGGGAGCGGAGCAGGAAAGCAGCCGTGAACTGCTCACCATCATCGACGAGGAATGCGATCGGCTCAACAACCTGGTATCAGAAGCCGTAGAGATGGTGCAGCTGGATGCTCAGCAGATCCATATGCACATCGGTCCGGTGAACCTGCTCCAGATGATTGAGCAGGCGCGCGAGGCATGTTCCTGGGTGGAAGAACAGCACCCGATGAGGATCGATGTGCCCGCTGCCCTGCAGATCGATGCTGATCCGGGCTTTCTGAAGAAAGTCGTGTGCAACCTTCTGGAGAATGCCGCGAAGTATTCCCAGCCAGGAACTCCCATCAGAATTTCAGCGGAGTATCGGGGGGATTCCGTGGCTGTCAGCGTGGCGGACCGAGGCGCGGGCATCGACCCTGCTGAGCAAGCCCTGATTTTCGAGCGCTTCTACCGCTCCAGATCGCACGGAGAGCGTCCCGCAGGGACGGGAATGGGGCTAGCGATCAGCCGATCAATCATCGAGGCCCATGGAGGCGAATTGGATGTAACCAGCCAGATCAATCAGGGGTCCGTGTTCACCTTTACCTTGCCGTCGACCGGAAATGGCGGATAGCGCACACGGAGACGCCTGTCGGCGTCGCCCTTTGCGCGGGAGATCGACCTGCGCGCCGCAAGAGGCTGTGTAATTTGCTTGAAGATGCTCGCTGTCACTCGTCACGTTGCATTGAGTTGCTCTGTGGGGGAGCGAGCGTTCCGCGCCTCAGTGCGCGCTCCTTCATCATGACGAAGAAGACGGGAACAAGGATGAGGACATGGATGGTTGAGGTAATCATGCCG
>JAJZHR010000148.1 GCA_021810815.1 Acidobacteriota bacterium
TGCAAATACGACCGGTTCTTCGCCACGCCCCAAACCTGGTTCAGCGCCACCTCCAGCGGAAGAAAGACTCCCGTGGAGGTGACCAGCAGCATCCCGATGCTCAGCAGTTGGCTGCCCTTCTGCGGATGCATCGCCAGCAGCGTCATGTTCCTCACCACAAAGTCCTGGCCCGTCGGAAGGAAGTTGCGCATCAAGTCTCCCACCACCAGCTCCATCGTCCGCGAATGGAACACGCGCCAGGAAATCGTCAGCATCAGCACGATGAAGGGAAACAGCGAAAGGATGGAGTTGGCGGCAACGCTGAAAGCGTAGGTATGAACCTCGGTCTGCGTCAGATAGCGGCCAAGGGCGAGCAGTTCCCTGCCCAGTCCGGGCGAAGACGCGCGCGGAATCACACGGATATATTCATCCGTCACTGGAAGCTCGGCAGGGCGCGGCGCAGAGGATCTGCTGCCAATAGGCTTCACCGGCTCGGATGGCGCAGCAGCACCGGCCGCAGGTGAGGCAGCAGCAGCGACCACAGCAGCAGCCGCACGAGCAGAATCCACCGCAGGCGAGGAAGCAACCACAGGTGCAACATCAACCGCAGGTGAAGCACCGACCGCAGGAGCCTCATCGACCGCAGGTGAAGCAGCAGCGGACGCGCGAGACGCAGAAGCCGCGCCACGCCGCACCCGCCTGGTCTTGAGAAAAGATGGAAACACTGTCCAGATGCTAGCAGAGCGCAGCGCAAACAGGCCGGACGCACCATCCACTTCAGCAACGTCTTCGTAGCCTGCGCGCAAGCCTTTGCCGTTGCATTGGCCTTTGCCTTTGCCTCTATCCGCCTTAAGCTTTTGCCTTTGCCTCTATCCGTCCTTAAGCTCTTGCCTTATCCGTTCGAATCCGTGAAATCCGCGGTTGGATCTGTGTTAAGCCTCCTCCGAAGAGAAGCCGCTATTTCAAAGCAGCAATCGCGACCCCGTCCATATCGTCGAACGCCTGGTTCTCTCCGCCCATGCCCCAGCAGAACGTGTACGCGCCCGTGCCTGCGCCGGCGTGGATCGACCAGCTCGGCGAAATCGCCACCTGCTTGTTGGCGATCAGCAGATGCCGCGTCTCCTGCGGCGGCCCCATCAGGTGGATCACACGCGACTCCGGCGCCATCCCGAAGTACAGGTAGATCTCCGACCTGCGCATGTGCGTGTGCGGAGGCATCGTGTTCCACACGCTTCCCTCATGCACCTGCGTGAACCCCATCACCAGTTGGCAGCTCTTCACGCCGTCCGGATGGATGCACTTGGACAGCGTGCGGCGATTCGCCGTCGCTGGCGCTCCCAGCTCCACCACCTGCAGATCCGCCTTCTTCTTCAGCGTCGTCGGATACGCTGCGTGCGCCGGATAGCTCAGCAGGTAGAACTCCGCAGGCTTGCCCTTGTCCGCGCTCGCGAACACCACATCCTTGCTCCCGCGGCTCACATACAGATGATCCATCGCGTCCAGGGCATAGCTCTTCCCGTCCACCGTCACCGTCCCTGCGCCGCCAATGTTCAGCACGCCAAGCTCGCGCCGCTCCAGAAAATACGCCGCCCGCAGAGAGTCGTCCGTCTCCAGCTTCAGGGGAAGCTCGACCGGCACGGCCGATCCCACCACCGTGCGATCCACATCCAGGTAGGCGCACTGAATCACGCCAGGCTGGAACAAGTCATCGACCAGAAACGTACCGCGCAACTCCTCGGTCGTCATTCGCGCATAGCGCACCGGATCTGCCATCAAATAAGTCTTCATAGCACCTCATTCTACCGCGCTGGATATCCCCCTTGGCGCAGCCGTCGCCCCACCGCAATTGCACCGTCTCGCCACCGTGCTTCCACCGTGCTTCCACCGTCGCTCCACCGTGGCTTTCACCGTCAAATCCACGGTGATTCAACGGTCGATTCCACGGTCGCTCCACCGGAGGAATCAGGGAATGTCGCAGAATGACGCACTCGGTGTGACACGTATCACCGACCGGATCGGCAGAAAGGGATGATCCTGACAACGTTGGGTAATGTTTTCAGTTGTTTCTGCAAAGGAGAATTCCATGAAATATCCACGGATGCTTCATCTCTGCGGCGGCATCGCTGCTCTTGCGCTGCTTTTAATGATTGGCTCACCGCTTCTAAGAGCGCAAACCACTGATTCTGAGCAAATCTCCAAACTGTTCACGGACGCGAGAAGCTACGCGCTGCTCGCGGAAACGGACGCGGACAGGCTGGATTCCTATACAAGATCGTCGCTCGCGTGGCAGACGCACGCCGCACAGCTCACTGCCATCAAAGAGAACGTGAATGAGCTCGGGAAGATCCATAAACAACTGAGCGATTTGCGCCCAGAGGGGTCGCCCTGGCAGCAGGAAGCGATCGACCGCATCGAGCCTCTGCTGCGCGACATGGCCGATAATCTCACCGCCACGATCAATCACCTGAACGAGCACAAGAATCAGGTCAACATGCAGCCATACCGCGACTATGCGCATGCCAACTATGAACTCGCAAGCCGCACAGCGACGCTCATCAGCGACATTGTGGAGTATGACAAGTCGAAATCAAGGGCTCAATCGCTTGAGAAGAGCCTTGAATTGCCCGCCTCCGGACAAAGCCAATAACAGTTGCGCTTTAGGGGAATGCGCTCCGTGGCTTGTGGCGCATGCTTGGTTTCATTGGGCGCATGCCTGATGCACCAGGCATGCGCCATCCTCGACTCTGTCGCAAGATTCTGCTAAGAGAACTTTAGACTCAGGACACTAGGGCAACTCGACCATGCGCAACTTGCCGGTCACATCTTTGACCCGGGTATCTTTCCATACGTCATCTGTGAGAATGAATTTATCTGCATTGACGTGATCCGACTGTTCACCAGTCAGATTGTTCGAGGTGCGTGTGACGCCGCGCTCAGGTAGTCGTAGCTGATCGGCGATGCCAACATGGAGAGCGAGTAGTTCTCTTATCGTGAGATTGGGAAGATCGATCATCGTTCCTCCAGGCAATATGCAGCGCAATTGAAGCAGCCATTACACCGGAATTGCCCTATAGGGGCATGTGCGCGATGTGGGCTTCGCGGACATCGTTGGCGGTGAAGACAGAGACGAATGGAGCCGAGTCTCCGGCCTTCGCGATGGCAGCTTCGATCTTCTCGCGGCCTCCCTGCTCCCGGTCCACCAGGCAGAAGACTCCGACAACAACCATTCCCGCCTCGCGGGCGGATTCGATGGCGGTGATGGTGGAGCCGCCGGTGGTGCATACGTCGTCGAGGATGACGACGCGCGCTCCGGGCTTCAGGAATCCTTCCACCTTGCGGCCGGTTCCGTGCGCCTTCTCGGCCTTGCGGACGAGGAAGCCGTGCAGCAGCGGAGCACCTGGATGGTCGAGCGCGTGCCATGCGCTGGCGGAGGCGGTGTTCGAGACGAGCGGGTCAGCGCCCATGGTGAGTCCGCCGACGGCTTGCGCGTGGGGACAGTGCTGGCGGATGAGGTCGTACAGAACGAGGCCGGACAGGCGGCCACCCTCGGCGTGGAGCGTGGTGATGCGGCAGTCGATGTAATAGTCGCTGTGAGCTCCGGAGGCGAGGGTGAAGTCACCCAGCTTGAAGGAGTGGGTGGCGAGGAGATCGAGTAGTGCGGAGCGGTGGTTGTTGGCACCCATGTGTTCCTCGTTGTGGTGTCTTTGCGCCCCCTGCAACCTTGCTGCCCTTCACCGGGAGACGGTGAAGGGCAGGAAATGGAAGCTATTTTTCGGTGGTGGTTGGGGTGGGCATGATGGGATTGTACTTGATGCCCAGAGCCGGAGTGGACTCGACATCGGTGGGGTTGACGGCTTGCGCTACCTCCACAGCGAAGACATAGCTGGGGCCGAACATGTTGCTGGTGAAGAACACGTATTTCTTGTCGGGCGAGAAGCGAGGGTTGGGCTCGGCGCGGTAGTTCTGGTGGGCCATGTTCACCAGGTGCTCGTCGTGGAAGACGCCGGGCTGCCAGAAGTCCGGCTCATTGATGCCGGTGACTTTGATCATCTCGGGATGGAAGAGTTTGATCCACTCGCCGTCGGTGGCCCTGGCAACCTGGCCCGAGTCGCCGCCGTCGCCACAGAACAGGTCAAGATCCTGGGTCAGGTTGAAGTGGATAGACCAGTCGTTGCGCTGCATGTGGTAGGCGGTGCGCTTGTGCGTGACGAGGTTGTAGCCAGCGAGGAAGAAGTCCTCTCCTTTGGGATATTGCCAGTCGTACCAGATGGTTTTGCCATCCAGTCCCCAGAATTCATGTCCTGCAATCTCCATGGCCATGGTGCGCTTGTGGATGAGGGTGTTGTTGGTGCCGTCGGTGTGGATCATCCAGATGCGATCGACCTTCTGCCACATGCCCTCGTGGCAGTACATGAGGAGGGTGGGGTCGGTGGGGGAAAAGAGCAGGTGATTGACCCAGTCGGTGGAGTGGAGCAGGATTTTGAAGGTTCCGGGCTTCTCTCCATTCGGCCCGGGCTCCAGCCGGATGGTGAAGAGGACGAGAGGAATGCGCGCGGCCAGACGCCGCTCCATCATCGCGCCCTTGTCATCGGCCTGAACATGGGCTCCGCCGAGAATTGCGGCCTGGGCTTGGCGCTGCTGCATCCGCTCTGCCTCAGTCGGATTGGGAAGGAATGCGTTGGGGGCGTTGGGGGCGCCGCCTGGAACATCGGCCTCGTTGTAGGTTCCAGCGGCGAGGGTCTCATCTGCGTTGACGCTGGATATGCTTACCCGCGGCGGCAGGTCGATCAGTTTGCGAATCGCACCGGTGTTGGTGTCCGCCTTGTAGACAGCACTGGTGTGCGTGGTTGGGTCCATGCGGATGAAAAAGACGCTATCGGTCTTGTGTCCGACGACGATTGCCCGGGCATAGCGTCCGAAGCGCTCCATGGGAGAGGCATTGGGGTTGGCCTGAGGGGGAGGGTTCGGGACCAGCATGCGCGTCTTCATGGTGGCGAGGTCGAGGACGCGGATGCCCTGGGGCGAGTTGTACACCATTTGCTTGTTGTCGGGCGTGAAGGCGTTCACGTTGAAGTAGAAGGCGCCGGAGTTTGGCTCGTCGGAAACGCGCCAGACGCGGTGTCCGGTGTCCTTGTCTACCCAGGTTTTGGGTGGGACGGCGCCGCTCCGCGACGGTGGGATGGTGGTTTGAGCAAGAGCTGCAAGCGGCAGAGCTGCTGCTGCTGCGAGGGCCAAGAGTGATCGGAAGGAAAGGATTGCCATGCTGAATCTCCCATTGGAGCGAAACGCTCCGTAGGGGACGGGCGGCTTCGCTGGAAAGTTGCTGGTCACGCTGGTGCGGCTTTATCGCGGGGGGATTGCGGTGCCCGTAGACGGAGCCTGCTGCGCATTCAATTCGGAAACAATTTCAGTTTGGCGACCATGATAGCCCCAGCCGAAGGAGATTGTCTCGGCCCGCACGGATTAATCGCCAGCAACGTCCAGACTGCTCAGGGCTTGAGCTTCTCGAGGTGGCGGTAGCCGCCGGTGGCGATGAACATGGTGAGGAAGACGCTGAAGTTGTAGCTTGCGTGGACCAGCGCGGAGGCGGCAACCGATCCTGTGCGGACACGGACTGCGGTGAGGACGAGGCTGACCGAGAAGAGGAGGATCAGCGGAGAGACGGAGTGGCCCAGTTGATCCGAATGCAGAAACGCGAAAAACACGCTGGTGAAGATGCTGGAGGCGATGAGCCCCGGGGTGGACGCTGCGAAGGCCGGGATGGCTGCGCCGAAGAGCGAGGTCGTTTGAGCGGCTGGCTCCAGGCGGGTGGATGAGTTGCCGAGTCGGCTCAACCAGTCCCACACGTTGGCGATGGCGGGCAACAGCATTCCGCGGAAGGTGATCTCTTCGAAGGCTGGCGCAATCAGGGTTCCGAAGGCGGTGACGATCCAGATGTCCACGCGCGTCCTGAAGAAGTCGTCCATGGGAACGGTTTTCGGCATGGGGAGGTAGTTTTGCAGGAACTGCATGGTGAGTCCGACTGCGATACCGATGGCTGGCAAAAGCCAGTTGAAGCGGTCGATGGCTTCAAAATGCCACCGGATGCCGTTGAAGAAGCCGCGCCGCCACATCAGGGGAAAGATCAGAGCGGACGCAAGCAGCGTGAACAGGTAGGCGAGCGCCATGGCGGGAACGATCAGCTTTGGCTCGCGGGCAAGCTGCGCCGTGGTCTGGTGCGGGAGCAGATGGAAGGCCAGAGCGATGCCGCCGAAGAGGGCTTCCAGCAGGAATATAAAGAAGAACGCCA
>JAJZHR010000149.1 GCA_021810815.1 Acidobacteriota bacterium
TGAGCATGAAGATCACTGCGGAGTTGTACTAGCCCTTGGAAGAGAGCGGCTACAACCTTCCGGAGATGGACGCTGCGCTGGCCGGAACTCCTTTCTCCGGCAGGCTGCATTACTTTTCCACCATCCACTCCACCAACTCCTACGCCATCGAGCAGGCCCAGGCGGGCGCTGCCAGCGGCTCTGTCTACTTCGCCGACGAGCAGACGGCAGGGCGCGGTCGAGGAGGCCACGCCTGGCATTCCGCGCCGGAATCCGGCCTCTATGTCAGCGTGCTGCTGCGGCCGTCGCTCTCGCCCGATGCGGCCTTGCCGCTTTCGCTCGCCACCGGCATCGCCGTGCGCCATGCCATCGCGGAGGTCTGCGGCCTCACCGCCGACATTCGCTGGCCCAACGATGTTCTGCTCAGCGGCAGGAAGTGCTGCGGCATCCTGGTGGAGACAGCCGTGAGCGGCGGCGCCGGGGAGGGCGACACCGTGCAATTGCGCCACGTTGTGGTGGGCATCGGCATCAACGTGAACCAGACCGCGTTCCCCGAAGATCTTGCGAGCCTCGCGACTTCGCTGCGCATCGAGAGCGGCCGGGCATGGCCCCGGCAGACGCTGCTGCTCGCCCTGCTCAGCGCTCTGCATCGCGAAGTGGACTCGCTGGCGACCGGCGTAGAGGGACTCCTGGAGCGCTTCGAGCAGGCGTCCACCTGGGTGCGCGGCAAGAGGGTTCGGGTAGAGGACGCAGGCGCGCTACAGGCCGGCGGCCAACCCGCCCGCCCGCCGGATGCTGGCGGATATACTGGCGTCACGGAGGGTCTCGACGCCCGGGGCTTCCTTCTGGTGCGCACACCGGCGGGAATTCGCACCGTGCTCTCCGGCGGCGTCAGAGAACTCTCTTGAATGGAAGTTGGACAGAAGTTGAACGGAAGACAGGAATCCATGCTGCTCGCGCTCGACGTTGGAAACACAAACACGGTGCTCGGCCTCTTCAAGCTGAACGAGGGCGCGCCTGCGGAGCTGATCGCCGACTGGCGCATCACCACCACGCGCTCGCAGACGGCCGACGAATACGGAATCCTGTTCCGCAACCTCTTCACCATGCGCGGCCTTGAGGCAGCTTCCGTGGTCTGCATCATCATCTCCTCCGTCGTGCCTCCGCTGGACTCCGTGCTGCGCGCCGTGGGCGAGCGCTACTTCCACGTGAAGCCCATCTTCGTGGAGCCGGGCATCAAGACCGGCCTGCCCGTGCATGTGGACCATCCGAATGAGGTAGGAGCGGACCGCATCGTCAACAGCGTCGCAGCCTTCGAGAAGTTCGGCGGCCCATGCATCGTTGTGGACCTTGGCACGGCGACCACCTTCGATGTGGTTTCGAAGAGGGGCGAGTTCCTCGGCGGTGCCATCGCTCCCGGCCTCGGAATCTCTGCCGACGCTCTTTTCAGCCGCGCCGCCCGGCTCACGCGCGTGGATGTGCGCAGGCCGGCGAAGGTCATTGGCAGCAACACCACGGACAACATCCAGATCGGCCTCTACTACGGCTACATCGGCCTGGTGGACGGCATTCTGGAGAAAATGGTGGCCGATCTCGGCCCCGAGACGAAGTGCGTCGCCACCGGCGGCCTCGCCACGCTCATCGCGGGCGGATCGAAGTTCATCACCGAGGTGGACGACATGCTCACGCTCGACGGCCTGCGCATCATCTACGAGCGCAACGCCGAGCACCACCGCAAGCGCCCCGGCTGAGCAGCGAGCGATCAGCGGCAGGAAAGGGCCTCCGCCCGGATTTGCTCTGCGAACAGCACCGGAGCAGAAGCTGGAACTCGCCGTGTCCATCACGAAAAAATCACCGAACGCCACGTCATCATGGCTTCAGAGGAATGGCTTTTCTTTGCAGAATTATTTCAACTATTTCACCGAGATCGAGGAGCGCTTCCAGCAGCGGCGCGGATCTCTGCTCATGCTCTCCACGCTGGACTGGGCCTTGATCGAGACCTGGCGCGAGGCTGGCATTCCGCTGGAGGCTGCGCTGCGCGGCATCGACTCTGCGTTCGACAAGCACGACGCCCGCAAGGCGCGCTCGAAGCACGGCCTGCGCCGCGTCAACGGACTCGCATGGTGCGCCCAGGAAGTCATGGCGACTGTCGAGCAGATGAAAGAAGCGGCCACCGGCTCTATGGCCGGCTCGGCGGCTGCCGCAGCCTCTGCTGAGGGACGCGCCGAGCAGGCTGAGAGCGGCTTCGAACCGCTTCGCATCGCTGCGTATCTTCAGGGCTGCGCAGCGCAGATTGCAGCCGCTGCTTTCACGGCCTCCGCTTCTCCCGCAGCAGCGGCCGCAAAGGAAACCGCTGCCCGCCTGCGAGAGATTGCGGCCACGCTTCAAACCGCAGACGGCGGAGCAGATGCTGGTGCGAAGGCCCTCCAAACAACACCGCCGCCCGTGCGCACCGAGGATGTTGAGTTGAATCTGACCGTGCTGGAGGAGAAGCTCTTCGCAGCTCTCACCGCCAGCGCACCCGAGGAAGAACTGCTCGCTCTGAAGCAGCAGGCTGCGCAGGAGCTTGCTCCCTATCGCGGCAAAATGGGAGCGGTGCAGATTCGCCAGGTGGAGCAGCAATTCCTGCGCAAGCGGCTGCTGGAAGCGCGTAAACTGCCGCGCCTGAGCCTCTTCTATATGAGCCATCTATGAGCACACTTGAGCAGTTGCGGATTGAGAAAGCCGTCTACGGAGGAGCTGGCCTCGCGCGCCTTGCGCCGCCGGAGGACCAGGCGGCCGAGCAAACATTGGCGGCTGCACGCAAGACCGTCTTCGTCCCTTTCGCGCTGCCAGGAGAACTGGTCGAAGCGAAGATCGTCGAGGACAAGGGCTCCTTTGCGAACGCATCGCTTGAGCGCGTGCTGGAGCCTTCCCCCGACCGCGTGAGCCCTCTCTGTCCGCACTTCGGCGTCTGCGGCGGATGCCATTACCAGCACGCAAGCTATGGCGAGCAGTTGGCGATGAAGGCGAACATCCTGCGCGAGACGCTGGAGCGGGCGCGACTGCGCAACCTGCCGCCCATTGAGGCTCTGCACGCTTCGGCGCTGCTCGAATCGTCAGCTCCGGACGGTGCATGGGCCTATCGCAATCGCATCCGCTTCCACGTCGCCTCCACAGGCCACGACCTCGCCCTGGGCTACCGCAAGAGCGCGTCGCATGAAGTGGTCCTTGTGGTGGACGCTGCGACCGCCCCCTCCTGCCCCATCGCAACGCCCCTGCTTCTGCGCGCTGCGAAGGCGCTGGTGGACGCTGCCACTGAATCTCCGACGGCCTTCGCTCTGCTTGGCGGATGCGCGGAGGTGGAGCTGTTCTGCAATGCGGACCAGGCAGAGTTGCAGATGGCGCTGTATCAGCGCGAACCTGCGGCCGATGGCGGTGCGAGCGATGGCGTGGCCTTCCGCGAGCTATGCGACCTGCTGAGCGAGGCTGCGCCGCAGTTGGTGGGCGGCGGCCTGTATGCTCCGGCAACCCAGGCCTCTCGGGGGAAGAAGCAGCCGCAGGCAAAGGTTGCTGGCGACACTCCTGCCATAGCCCACAAACAGGTGGCGGCGTGGGGCATTCCTACGCTGCGCTATCGAGCGGCCGGTGGCGTCTATCGCGTCACCCGAGGAGCGTTTTTCCAGGTGAACCGCTGGCTCGCGGACGATCTGGTATCGCTCGTAGCAGACGGTCGCAGCGGCGCTCTGGCGTGGGACCTGTACGCAGGAGTGGGCCTGTTCTCCCGCGCTCTGACGCGAGGCTTCAAGCATGTGGTCGCCGTGGAGTCCGCATCCCCGGCGAATAAAGATCTCGCGTTCAACCTTGAAAGCGCAGTCGGTGCAAAAGCCGCGGTTGGCGCAGAGCGTGGAAGCGGGACCGCCGTGGCTGCGACGACGCTGGATTTTCTGCAGCAGCAGACCGGCTCTTCGAACCCTGAGAAGCGGCAGCAGGGCCACCGCGCCCGCTTCCAGTCAGCGGCAAAAGAGGTCAAGCGATCCACGCCGGATCTGATTGTCGTCGATCCTCCGCGCGCCGGCCTCGGCCGCGAAGTCTGCGAATTGCTGGGCCGTGTGGCCGCTCCGGAGCTGGTCTACGTCTCCTGCGATCCGGCGACGCTCTCCCGCGATCTGGTCGCGCTGGTAGAATCCGGCTACCAGATTCAGCAGCTGCATCTCGTGGATATGTTTCCCCAGACGTTCCATCTGGAGACGGTTGCCGTGCTTCATCGGAGCTAGCATTGAACTCCGCTGCGGCTGAATTTGTTCTGACCGGATGGTACGGACCGAGGAACTACTTCCATGTTCGGCGGCGATGCGCGGAGTGCAGCCAGGGCTGCCGATGGTCGGGCTGAGGCTGAGGCTGAGGACTTCGCGGGAGCGTTCGTCTCCGGCGCGCGTTCGCAGCCGATCGCATTCAGCAGCGTCCCGGTGCTGCTCGGCGCTGCGCTGTTCGCCCTGGGCATTCTTCTGTCGCATTGGGTCTTTCAGTCGCTGGCGATTTCCCTGGCGGCGGTGCTGCTGCTCTTCCTCTTGACCCTCCTGGCTCTGCGCAGGTCTTCCGGGCGCGTCGTGCTCGTCCCGCTGGCTGCGCTGTGGCTCTGCATGGGTCTGCTCTGCGCGGAGATGGAGCCTGCTCCTCCGGCGCAGCGGCAACTGCTCGCCGACTCCGACGGCCTGAGCCGAAAGATCGTCGGCCGAGTGATCCGAGTAGACTTCCCACGGCCCACGGACACATCCGCATCTGCGCCCGGCGCTCAGGCGGCCACCTCAGTCGATCTCGCTGTGGAAACTGTTGAAGATGTGCAGCCGAATGCATCGCGCATGGCCCCCGCGCAAGGCGGTGTGCGGCTTTCGATTTACAACGCGCCCGCTGCCTTCGGCCAAACCCTGCGCTGCGGAGACCTCGTCGCCGCCACCGCGCAACTGCGGCCCCCGGAACGCTTCTACGACCCCGGAGCGTGGGACTACGCGGCCTATCTGCTGGAGCATGGCATCGCATCGACCGCCAGCCTGCCAGCGAATCGTCTCAGCGTGATCGACCGCGCGTCCTCCTTATCCTTCCCCTGCCGTCTTCACGCGGCGCAGGCCTGGGCCGCTGGCCGCATCGACGGATACGTTGCCTCGCGCGCCAACCTGCTGATGCCTCGCCCGCTGCGGCTCACCGCGCAGGATGCCGGAATGCTGAACGCAATGCTGTTCGGCGACCGCGCGCACCTGGACCGGACGCTTCGGCTCGGCTTCGAGCGAACCGGTTCCTTCCACCTCTTTGTCGTGTCTGGTCTGCATCTCGCGGTGCTGGCCGGGTTGATTTTTCTGCTGGCCCGCAAGCTGCGCGTTCCAGAGCCGTGGGCCACTCTGCTTACCATCGCTCTGGCCGCTGGCTATGCTCTGCTCACCGGCTTCGGCCTGCCGGTGCAGCGCGCGCTCGCGATGACGACGGTCTTCCTGGTCGCCCGACTGATGTCGCGCGACCGGAGTCCGTTGAACGCGCTTGGCATTGCCGTTCTGGCGCTGCTTGCGCTGCATCCGGGCGACCTCTTCCAGGCCAGCTTTCAAATGACGGCGCTGGCCATCGTCGCTATCGGTGGCGTTGCCATCCCGCTGGGCGAGCGCACCTTCATGCCCTACGCCCATGCCTCGCGAAACATCCTGGAAGAGGGGCTCGACCTCGGCTATCCAGAGCATCTCGCTGGGTTCCGCATCAAGCTCCGTCTGCTTGGGCCGCACATGGCTGGCGTGGTGGGTCGGCCTGGCATGAAGCTTCCCGCTGCGTTGGTGCGATGGGTGCTGTGGTGCTGCGAACTCGCGCTGGTGTCGTGCGTTGCGGAAGTCTTCATGGTCCTGCCGATGGCGGTCTATTTCCATCGCGTCACCATGCTGGCGGTTCCTGCGAATCTGGTGAGCATCCCCTTCGTGGGCATTCTTCTGCCGCTGGTGCTGGCGATGTTTCTCTGCTCGCTGGCCAGCGCATGGCTGGCGCTTCCTGCTGCCGTCGCGGTCGCTGCGCTGCTGCACCTCACCACGTGGTTTGTCACGGAGCTCAGCCACTTCCACGCGGCGGATCTTCGCATCCCGGCGCCTTCGCACCTCGCCATCGCATGTGTCCTCGCTCTGTGGGCTTTCGCTGTCTGGGCGGTTCGCAGGAGGCGTGCCGTGGCCTGGGCAGGCATCGGCGCGCTTCTGGTCGCTGCCGCCCTGGTGCTGTTGCCGGAGCGGCCTCTGGTGCGCCGGGGCGTGCTTGAGGTGACG
>JAJZHR010000150.1 GCA_021810815.1 Acidobacteriota bacterium
GAACTGGCCTTGCTTGCAGGATGCTTACGACTTTTTGTCGGCCTGATTTTTGTCGGCCTGCGCGGGCAACTCTTCGATCGTGATTCTGTCGTTGGTGAAGATGCAGATCTGGCCGGCGATCTTCAAGGCCTTTTCGGCGATGTCACGGGCGCCCATGTCCGTGTTTTCCATCAGAGCGCGCGCTGCAGCCAGGGCGTAGGAGCCGCCGCTGCCGATGGCGGCGATGCCCTCGTCCGGCTCGATGACGTCGCCTGCGCCGCTGATGAGGAAGGTGCGCGTGGGGTCGCTGACGATGAGCAGCGCCTCCAGGTTGCGCAGCATCTTGTCTGTTCGCCAGTCCTTGGCGAGCTCGACGGCGGAACGTTCAAGATTGCCGCCGAACTGCTCCAGCTTGGACTCAAAGCGACCAAACAGGGAGAACGCATCGGCCGTGGATCCGGCGAATCCGGCGAGGATCTTTTCCTGGTAAAGGCGGCGGATTTTGCGCGCGGAATGCTTGATGACGCTCTCGCCGAGGGTGACCTGGCCGTCAGCCGCCATCACAACCTGTCCATTGCGGCGTACGCATAGCACGGTGGTGGAGCGAATACGCTGGCGCGGAGGCGCAGAACCGCGGCCGACGGCACGGGGAGCGGTACCCGGCGCTGTCGGCAAGGAGGAATTGTCGTGGTGCGAAGCCGCAGAAAGGGTCTTGCGGAGCGGAAAAGCGGTTGGTGGCTGAGGCATCGTCGTCTGCCGCAAGTATATCGCAGCGCCCGCACCCCACCCTCGTTAAATGCTGGATAAGCAACGGCCGGAGGAGGCACGCTGTCCCGGCGCAGGCAACTTCAGCAGGGCGCAGCCGGTTCGGAACTACCCCGCTCCCTGGCGCCGTTTTCAGCTATGCTGAGGAAGCGGTGGCCTGTTTCCGCCTGCTCGCCCCCCTCAGCCAATGGAAAGCTCCGCTCTTAGAAACCCGCACATACAATTGGCAGCCGCGATACTTGCTGCGGGCATAAGTGCAGGCGCGTGGCTGGTGCTGTACCGCAAGCCAATGCCTCCGGAGGAGCGGGAACGGAGGCGGCGGGCGCACCTGAGCGCAGAGGGCCGCATCATTGACGGGACGGTGCTGGACGCGACCACACGCGATGAAGAAATCGGCGATGGTGATGGAGAGAATGCCAGCGACATGATTTTCTACCAGTATGAGATCGCAGGTGTGACCTACGAGAGCTCCCAGGACGTGACGCATCTGCGTGATTCCGTTGATTTGCGAAGCTGGCGCGTCGATTTGCCGGCGTCGATTCGCTACGACGCCCGGAACCCTGCGAACAGCATCGTGGTTTCAGAGACCTGGAACGGTCTGCGTACAGCTCCATCTGCTCTTGGCGAAAGCAGCCGACGTGCCGCAAGCCGGGGCGGGATAGCGCCATCCGCCTGACCGCTCTCCGATTTGGAGTCGCAGGAGCCGTCCGCGTAGACTTGAGCCGTGCATGTACACGCCAAACCGAAGGGTGATCGCAGGATGCAGCGGGTGCTGCAGTTCTCGCTCGTAGCCACCTTCGCGTATGTTCTGCTGACGTTTTTCGCTGGGCTTCGCGGCCACTCGCTGGCGCTGATCTCGGAAGCCGGGCACAACGTCTCGGACATGCTGGCGCTGCTGCTCTCCTTTGTTGCCGTCTACTTTCAATCGCGCCCAGCCACAGAGCGCAAAACATTTGGCTACCAGAGAGCTGGCGTGCTGGCGGCGTTTGTGAATGCTCTGACGCTGGTGGTGATTTCCATCTGGATTGTGTTTGCGGCGGTTCATCGGCTGGCATCTCCGGTGGTCGTGCATCCTCGCGTGATGATGATGGTGGCGGCGGTAGGGGTGCTGATGAACGGCGTGATCGCGGCACTGCTGTGGAAGTTCTCAAACGATGTGAACATTCGCAGCGTGTTCGTGCACATGCTGGGAGACACGCTTTCGACGGCGACGGTGATCGCTGGTGGCGCGGGAATTCTGTTCACTGGGATGGCCTGGATCGACCCGGCGCTCTCAATTCTGATCGCGACAATGATTTTGTGGAGTTCGATCGCGATTGTGCGGGAGACGCTGAACATCCTGCTGGAAGGGACGCCGCTCGACCTGGATGTGAGCGAAATACGCGCCGCGATGCAGTCCACCGAAGGCGTGCTGGACGTGCATGATTTGCACGTATGGAGCCTGGGATCGCATTCGCATGCGCTTGCCAGCCATGTGACGATCGAGGACGTTCCGCTGTCGGCGAGCGCCGCGATTCTGGATCGGCTGAAGTGCGCCCTGCGGGACAAGTTCCGCATCCACCACACGACCATTCAATTCGAGATCACCGGATGCGAGACAACCCACGGCTGCAGCGCTCCTCCAGAGGCGGAGATGGTGGGCGCGCACGGACATCACCATCATCACCATGGCCACGACCACGCGCATTGAACGCATGCGCTGCTTCGGCCTGATCCCCACGCCAGCTTCCACAAGGCTGCGCTAAGCATCTGAGGCGTGGTCGGCTTTCACCTCTTCGCCGCTCCAGATCTTCTGGCCTGTCCACTGCCTTGGAGCTCCAGCCCAGAAGGCGTCGGTCTTGTCCAAGCCCAACGGCAGCCAGGCGGCGGCGCAAAGATAGCAACTGCCGGTGGAGATGTAGTGCTCTCCGATCGATGGTTGATGGCCTACGAATCCGATTCTCAGCCACCCATTGGCATCGAACGTGGAAGGCGGCGCCATCATGCGGCGCATGACCGCTGTGAGGGCGCAGCGCACCTGCTCCGGCGACACCCCTTCAGGTAGTTCCTTCCGCAACGTCATCTCCGCAAGCAGATGGAACGCTCCGAAGCGATATGCCAGCGACCTGCCGATGGCCGGAAAGGAACCCTCGGGGCTTATCAGACGCTCCTGAATGGCAGCGTAGCGCTTCGCGCGCTCCAGCTCCACGGCACGGAAGCGCTCGTAGGCTGCGGGGCTTTTCTTCGACACCTGTTCGAGGACGTTCAACAGCATCGGATGGATGACAAAGCTGTTGTAATAATCCCAGTGGAAATGCGGCCCATCGCCGTAGGTGCCGTCGCCGACGAACCAGGCCTGATGCTGCCTGATGGCGTAGACCACGCGCGTCGAGTCCCATGATTCGCCCATCATGCACAGGCCCGCCTCAATCATCGCTGCGAAAAGAATCCAGTTGTTGTCTGGAGGCAGCACGACCCGGGTGGACTGAAAGGCGCGAACGACATTGCGCTGAGCTGCCTTGTCCAGTTTTTGCCATAGCTCGACTGGAGCGCGGGCCATAGCCAGGGCGAGAAACGCGGTATCCACCAGCGTCTGGGGGGTGCGGCCGAAATTCATGTAATCGGGAGATGCGGGATCGACGCCGGACGCGATGCCTGCACGGGCCCACTCGCAGTATTGAAGCCGCAGTTGCCCTTCTTTTCCATCGGACGGCCCGTTCTCAAGCCACGGAGCTATGCCTGACAGGAGCCGTCCCATCGCTTCCAGATGGGTTGATTGCCTCCTGGCCTGCTCATCTCCGGGCTGCGCTTCCACCGGCATAGCTGCCCGCAGTTGCCGCAGGCTGAGAGCTTTGAGCACCGGGTCGGCGACTTTGGCCATGAGCTGCAGCCAGTACTCCCGGTCGGAACCCGGGTCGGGAGCGCCGACAACGGGCATGGTGGAGGCGCCGACATAGGGAGCCGCGCTTGCCGCCACGCATCCCTTGATGAAGTTGCGCCGGTTGACAGGCTCCTGGCCCAGGCCACGTGCGGTCATCAGCTTTCCTTTCCCAATCACGCTCTCATCGAGAGCGTCACCGGAGAATTCTAAGCTGTGCCGCAGTATGAGCGCCTGGCGGGAAGAAACAAAGGCAGATACTGGGATCCTTCACTCTGTTCAGGATGACGGCCATGCGCCCACGTCTCAAAACAATTGAGACGTGGGGCACCCGGCTTGTGGCGTGCAAAAAGCGTCGGGAATGGCCGCTCAGCCTATAGCGGCACGGGGGATGGGTTGCGCTCGTCGAACTGGCGCTGGTGCCAGTAGGGATAGGGCAGGGTTATCTTGCTGGCTGCGTCGAGTTTCGCCACCTGCTCGGTGGTGAGGTTCCACCCAGCTGCGCCCAGATTCTGCCGCAGCTGCTCCTCGTTGCGAGCGCCAATGATGACGGTTGCGACAGTGGGGCGCTGGAGCAGCCAGTTGAGGGCGATCTGGGGGATGGATTTGCCGGTTTCTGCGGCGACTTCGTCGAGCGCGTCCACCACTTTGTAGAGGTATTCGTCGTCCACCGGAGGGCCGTAGTCGGCGGTCTTGTGCAGGCGGCTCTGCTCCGGAAGCGGCCTGCCGCGCCTCAGCTTTCCTGTGAGCCGGCCCCAGCCGAGAGGGCTCCAGACAATAGCCCCAACGCCCTGGTCGAGGCCAAGGGGCATCAATTCCTGCTCGTAGTCGCGGCCGATGAGCGAGTAGTAGACCTGATGCGCGGCGTAGCGGGACCAGCCGTACCGCTCGCTGACGCTGAGGGACTTCATCAGGTGCCAGCCAGAGAAGTTCGAGCAGGCGATGTAGCGCACCTTGCCGCTGCGGACGAGCGTGTTGAGCGTGTCCAGCGTCTCCTCCAGCGGCGTGAGGGCGTCGAACCCGTGCAGGTGGTAGATGTCGATGTAGTCCGTGCCGAGGCGGCGGAGACTCGCCTCGCAGGCGCGGACGAGGTGGTGGCGCGAGGAGCCGAGGTCGTTGGGGCCCTTGCCCATGCGGAAGGTCGCTTTGGTGGAAACGAGGACCTGGTCGCGACGGCCTGCGATGGCTTTGCCAAGCACCTCTTCGGATGCGCCGTCCGAGTAGATGTCGGCCGTGTCGAAGAGGTTGACGCCAGCCTCCATGCAGATGTCCACGAGGCGCGTCGCTTCCTTGACGTCGCTGGCGCCCCATTCTTTGAAGAAGTCGCCTTTGCCGGCGAAGGTGCCGGTGCCGAAACAGAGAGAGGGTACTTTGAGTCCGGATTTGCCGAGTTGTCTGAATTCCATGATGCAAGAATAGATGTTTTGCGGGGAATTTGCGTTGCAGAATACCCGGCATTTTGCGCAAGCCCAATCAATCCACCTCGGAGAAAAGCATCTGCCGGAGTAGGATTGTATTCAGGATGCGAACCTTGCTGGCAAAGACGGAATGGCCGAACGCGGCAACGCACGGTCCGCGCAGCGCGTGGCCGCATGTGCTCGCCTAGCTGCCCTATTGCGCAGCGTCTTTCCCGATCGCCCCGCCATCTAAACTTCTTGAGCACCTGCCGAGCGTTCGATGCTACGCGCAGAGGAGAACCACGCCATGTTCGACCGTCTTGAGCAAATCGAAGCACGCTTCATGGAGCTGGAGAAGCAGCTCTCCGATCCGGAGCTGGTGCGCGACCAGCAGCGCTACCAGAAGACCGGCAAGCAGCACAGCGAGTTGCAGCCTGTCGTGGAGCGTTACCGCGAATACACGGATGTGCGTCGTGGCGTGGACGAAGCGCGCGCCATGCTGCAGGACAGCGACGCGGACGTGCGCGCCATGGCGCAGGATGAGCTGGCGGAGCTGGAAGCAAGGCTGCCTGCGATTGAAGAGTCGCTGAAGGTGATGCTGCTGCCCAAGGACCCCAACGACGAGAAGAACGTGATTCTGGAAATCCGCGCAGGCACGGGCGGCGACGAGGCGTCCCTTTTTGTGGCCGAGGTGTTCCGCATGTACACGCGGTTCGCGGAGCAGCACCGCTGGAAGGTGGAGGTGCTTTCTTCGTCAGAGTCCGGTGTTGGCGGCCTGAAGGAAGTGATCGCGATCATCGAGGGCGACCGCGTCTACTCGCAGATGAAGTATGAGAGCGGCGTGCATCGCGTGCAGCGGGTTCCAGCGACGGAGACCCAGGGGCGCGTGCATACGTCAGCCATCACTGTGGCGGTGCTGCCGGAGGCCGAGGATGTGGACGTGAAGGTGGAGGCAAAGGATCTGCGCGTGGACACCTTCTGCTCTTCAGGGCCGGGTGGGCAATCCGTGAACACGACCTACTCCGCGATCCGCATTACGCACCTGCCGACGGGCACGGTGGTGAGCTGCCAGGACGAGAAGTCGCAGATCAAGAATCGCGAGAAGGCGATGCGGGTGCTGCGCTCGCGGCTGTACGAAGTGGAGATGGAGCGGCAGCACCAGGAGATGGCCAAGGAGCGCAAGCAGCAGGTGGGCTCCGGCGACCGCAGCGAGAAGATACGCACCTACAACTTCCCG
>JAJZHR010000151.1 GCA_021810815.1 Acidobacteriota bacterium
ATCTGAAGTAGAAGGCTGCGAACACCAGGACGATGCCAAGATTCGCTGCCAGCCGTTCCCAGAATTGGTTTCTGAAGAACGCCAAATCTACGCCGACAATGACGGCGGCCATCGCCACAACGTAAAGTACGATCACTGCCTGTCTGCCCATGTTGGTTCCTCGTTGCATCGTAAATCGAGCCAGGCGCAGGAGGGAATTTCAAAGCGAATTTCAGGACGGTCTCCTAGCTTGGCTCAGGCGGCCGCTTGTACGGAGCTTGCAGGTATTTCCTTGCCTCGTTGATGGCTCCCTGGGTGTTGTCGTTGGTCTGCACGGCCTGGCGGTATTCGTTGACGGCGCGCTCGCGCTGGCCGGTGATGTCGAAGATCTTGCCGAGTTCGATGTGGCTCCAGACTTCGGTCCATTTGGGCTCGTTGTCTCCGCGCTGAGCGTCGCGGAAGGCGTTGGCGGCGGCCTGGTAGTTGCGCTGCAGGAAGAAGACCTCGCCGATGCGATAGCTTGCGAGGGAGCTGTTGCTGTTGGCCTGGAGGGCCTTCTGGTAGGCGGCGAGCGCGCCCACGTAGTCGCCCTGGGCGACCATCTGCTGTCCGCGCAGGATGGCCACGCGAACGGCCATGTCCGGTGTATTCTTCAGCACCCAGTTGTCCGGATCGATGGTGATGTGGCGGGGACGGCCGAAGGTTTCCACCACGTATTGGGACGAGGGGCCGACCACATCGACGCGCTTGATCTCCGTCTTGCCGTCGGTCTCAAGGCGCAGCTCGACGGGCATGTTGAAGAGGTCCAGATCCTGGTCAATCTGTCCGATGGTTCGGAAGCCCTTGTTGTTGCCGAGGCGATAGACGGTGAATTTGTTCTTGAAGTCCGGGGCTCCGGTGCCGTCGAGCCACTGGGCGAAGAAGGGCGTGAGCTGCTGGGTGGTGTGCGCCTGCGCGACCTTCTCGATGTCTGCCTCGCTGACGCCCTTGTCTGTGAATTGCGACAGGATGCCGCGCAGGATGTCGGTGAAGTCCTTGTCGCCCACCTCCCAGCGGAGCATGTGGAAGACCATGGCTCCCTTCTCCAGCGTCATGGACTGGAAGTCCGGAGAGAAGGGGTCGAGGCGTCCCACGGACGAGAGCGGCGTGGTGTCATAGGCGAGCGCGCCCGCCGCAATGTCTGTCACCGCGGTCTGGAAGGCGGTTTTGCCGGCGGTGTCTTCGACGTACATCAGTTCGCCGTAGCGGGACATGCCATTGGTGACCCATGCGTCGTTCAGGGTGGCTGGGCTCACCTCGCTGCTCCACCACTGGTGGGCGATGGTGTTGGCCAGAAGGCGGTAGTTGGGCGGATTGGTGAAGCGGGAGCCTGCCAGGGCGGCGACCTCCGGCCCCCAGTAGGCGGGAACCGTGTCGTCCGGCAGCTCCACCACGTAGAGTTTGCCGGACTCGCCCTGGCCGAAGAGGTTGGTGAAGAAGTCCTGCTCCTTCTGGGCGGTGTCGGCATAGGGAACGGCGTTGGCCTTGTGGGCGTCGGTGGTGTAGACGTGGATATTGGTCCCGCCGGGAGGGCTCACCGGGGCGAGGAACTTGCCCGCGATGATGGTGCCGGGGAAGCCGGGTCTGGTCCAACTGAAGTCGAACTCGGAGCCGCCATCAGGCAGCGTTTTGGTGCCGGTGTAGCCGCTGCCGACGACGCGCTCGCCCGCCGGGACGCTGATATGCATCTCCGCGGTGAAGCGGTTCGTGAGGTATCCGACCATGGGGAACCAGCGGCCGGCGTAGAGCAGATAGCTGATGGGATCGCCCACCTGAGCAACCTTCAGCCCCTCGACCGGGCTGTTGTCTGTGCCGAAGAGAGGGCCGTTGTACGCGAAGGTGTAAACGGCGCTCTTGCCTTTCGCGAGGGGCGTTGCCAGGGCGAGGCGCACGGTGGAGTCGCTGGCGGAGCGGTCGGCGGCGATCTCTGTACCTTTGGCGTCGGTGATTTTCGTGACGCGAAGGTTGTTGTTCAGCTCCAGGACGGCGGTGGACACGTCTTCCAGGGCGGTGACGGAGACTTTCGCGGTGGCGGTGAGGGTGTGCATCGCAGGGTCAAGCTTTGCGTCGATGACGTAGCCGGTCACCTGCAATTGCTGCCTGAGCGGAGCTGCCCAGGCAGAGGGGCCGAACGCGAGCATCGCCGCCGTGAACAGGATCGGAGCAAAGCGCATTCCATGCCGCGTCGCTCTGCCCGACGGCCGGCCAGAGGGACGATCAGATAGATACAAGCCCAGGGAGAGAAACCGTCGTGCAGAGTCGGTCATTCGAGCGCAAGTCCTCACGTACATCCTATCGCTGTCCCATCCGTTAGACGCAGTGGGCCTCTCCGGAGTGTTGATCCTGCCCAAGCTGGCGCAGCACCTCGCTGCACACGCGTTCGATGGCATGGAAGCCTGCGCTGCACGGTTCGGCAGCGGAGGCGGGCGATTGCAGAGCGGCGCGAACCGCTGCCAGATCGGACCGCATGGTGGCGCGGATGGACTCCTCGACCAGCAGCGGGCGGAGATGGCTGACGATGCTGGAGGGATTGAATTCCTGCTGGAGCAGTTCAGGGACGGCGCGGCGGCCGAGGATGGCGCTGGAGATAAGGTTCACCATGGCAATGGGCAGGTTGCCGTACTGGTCAGGCTCCGCGTTGATTTCCGCTGGGTAGCTCACCATCCCCTTCGCCAGCCTGTAGGTAAGCCCGGAGACGCGGTAGACCACCAGGAAGGGGTTGCCGATGAGCGCCGCCTGAACGGTAGCGGTGCCGCTGGCGACAACGCTGGCATAGGCATGCAGGAGAGCGGCGCGGGCGTCGTCGACCAGGTGGGAATTCGGGAGGAGAGCTTCCGTCGAGGGGCTTGCCTGATGGATGACGGCCTTCACCGCTTCGGTTCGCAGCGTGGAGGCGACCGGCAAAAGGAACTCATATTGGCGGCCGAGCAGGGCCGCAGCCTCCAGCATGGACGGCAGGTTCAGCTTCACTTCCTTCTCGCGGCTGCCGGGCAGAAGAGCGATCCACTGCTTTGCGGGATTCAGACCATGCACCGCCGCATACTCTTCGCGGCTGATAGCGGGCAGCGGCAGCTCCGCAAGCGGATGGCCCACGAACTCTGCGTCCACGCCCTGGGAGCGGTAGAACGCCTGCTCGAAAGGGAAGATGACCATCATCTTGGCAACGCGCTGGCGGACGGCGTCGATGCGCCCCTTCTTCCAGGCCCATAGCTGCGGGCTGACGAAGTAGATGACGGGGATGTTGAGCGCCTTCAACTCGCGCGCCAGCCGCAGGTTCACGTCCGGGAAGTCGATGAGAACGGCCACGTCCGGCTTCTCGCGCTTGATGGACGCGACCAGCTTGCGGTATTCGCCGTAGACGCGCGGAATGTGGCGCAGAATTTCGGTGATGCCCATGTGGGCCACGTCCTCGGCCTTGACCACGCGGCGAAAACCGGCCGCCTCCATTTCGAGGCCGCCGAGGCCGAAGAATTCCGGCGGGGATGGGTGCTGGGATGGGTTGGATGCGGTCAACCGCGCGCGCAGGGCTGCGATCAGCAGAGCGCCGTAATGGTCGCCGCTGGCCTCTCCGGCGGAGAGAAAGATGCGCGGGGATGTCTGTGCATACTTCAACGAGCAATCCTGTCTGGGGGAAGCGAAGTCGCGGAACGGCTTATGGGCCTAGATTGTGAATGGTTTCCTAGAGGAATGATAAACGCGCAAGACTCGAACTACGTGATCGGGCTTTCTTATTTCAAAGACGATGCGATGAGAGTGATAGAGGACTTGCCGCAGTTGCAGGTTGGTGAACTCTTGTTCCCGCACCCTGGCGCATCGCTCCGGCATTGATTCAAGGGATGCAAACGCATCGTCCAGGCCCCTAGACCAAACGTCCGCGACTTCCGCATCGTTGCTGTTTGCCAGGAGGTACTTGAAGTATTCTTCCGCGTCGGCGAGCGCTTTGTCCGTGACCTCAACGAGAAAGGCCATATTTCTCCCGCAATTCCGCTATCGCCTCGCGCGCCGGACGAACTCGCCCAGCCTTTGCGTCCTCCAGGCCTTCCTTCACGGCGGCGACGAACTCAAACTCCTCCAAACGATCCAGCAGTTCCTGATAGCTGGCAGCGTCCTGAACTACGAGTTCGGCGCGGCCGTTGATGGTGAGCACCAGGGGGGTCTTGCTGTCCTTGAGCCTGCCGACGTACTCTTTGGCGTTGCGCTGGAAGTCGGTGAGCGGATGGACTTCGCGGAGATCGATCATGGGAGCACCTCTTGCGGAAGGATAGCATGTAATTCGCATGGAATTCGATGATCGACGGAGGGGTGAGCGGCGGAGGGGTCGAGCAGCGGCTGGGGCGAGAAGCCAGGTCCCTTCCCTTCGGTCGGGGATGACACTTCGTGGGAGCATCCCCACTCATCGCGGAGGGCTACGCGCCGTGGCGTTCCCAGAATTGGGCGGGCGAGAGGATGGGATATCGTCCCGCGAGCGCGAGCAGGCCTTTGTCTCCTGTGATGAGGCAGTCGGCTTTCGCTGCCCGGAGCGTGCCCAGGATTGGCTGATCGGACGGGTCGCGCAGCTCTTCATCCGTGTCGCTGCCTGGCTCGACAATCTCGGCCATGAAGGTGAAGATGTCGGCGAGGTCGCGCATTTCCGCAGTGCTGAGCGACACGCGGGGGAGCCGCGGCAGGACACGCACCATCTCGTCGAGGATGTGCCGCGACAGCACCACTCGCAGCGACCCGCTGTTCCAGGCGGCAAGGATGCGGCCGGGAATGCTTGCCGGATAGGCGAGTCCCGACACCAGGACGTTGGTGTCGAGAACGACCCGCGTTGCCGCCATCAGCGTTGCCGCTTCCGTCGCCGGGATTTGGCCACGGCGGCGTCAATCTCCGCCATGCCTTGCTCTTCCGGCACATCTCTATAAGCCTGCGCGAACCGGGAGCTCAACTCGTCGAAGCGGTTTCTCATGCGGCGGATGCGGGCGAAAAGCTCGGCGTCCACGAGGGCTGCCACGGGCTTGCCATCTTTGCTGATGACGATGCTGTCGTTTCGGTACTGGACCTGGTTGAGCATCTCGCCCAGGTTCTGACGGAAGTTGACGGCGTTCACTTCGGTGACCATTTGGCTGTCTCCCTTGATCATGCTGACCAGTATGACTAGTATGGCCGCATTCGGGTGGCTCGTCCAGTATTCAGCGGCGTCAAATCCGAAAGGCCGATTCGAAATCCGGTCTTGTAGGCACACCAAACCTCACCCTCGCACGCAAGGGAGCTCTGGCCCCGCAAGGGAAACCTACCGTAGTTCTGAGTCAGAAACAGGACGCTTATCCAGTGCTCGCTGCAAGCGTGCCGGGTTCGGCGAACTCCTGGTCGCGGTATTGCAGGCGGTAGAGCTTCCAGTAGAGGCCGTGGTGGGCAAGGAGTTCCTGGTGGGTTCCGGTCTCGCGGAGCTGGCCTTTGTGCATGACGAGGATGCGGTCTGCGCTCTGGATGGTGGACAGGCGGTGGGCGATGATGACCGAGGTTCGGCCGGTGATCATGCGGCTGAGGGCGGAGCGGACGAGCATCTCGGTGTCCGTGTCCACGCTGGAGGTGGCCTCGTCGAGGATGAGGATGCTGGGGTCGTGGGCGAGGGCTCGGGCGAAGCTGATGAGCTGCTTCTGGCCGGTGGAGAGGGTGCTGCCGCGCTCGCGGACAGGCTCGCTGAAGCCCAGGGGGAGAGAGCGGATGTAGTTGCCCACATTCACCTCGTCGGCGGCGCGCTCCAGGCGGTCATCCGTTATCCATTTAGACCCGAGGCGGATGTTGTCGGCGATGGTACCGCTGAACAGGAAGGGATCCTGAAGGACGACACCGAAGCGGCGGCGGAGGGAGGTCATGTCCTGCTCGCGGACATCGACGCCATCGACCAGAATCTGGCCGCGCTGAATGTCGTAGAAGCGCATCATGAGGCTGGTGATGGTGGTTTTGCCTGCGCCGGTGTGGCCGACAATGGCGGCGGTTTCGTTGGGATCGATGACGAAGCTGACGCCGCGGAGAATCCATTCGATGGAGGGCAGGTTCGGGCCCAGAGGTGTGCCGTCCGTGCCGCCGGTGTGGGTCTTGAGGACGCTTTCGTCGAGGGAGCGAATGGCTGCGATCTGCTCGGCGGTGAGGCGCTCATAGGTGAACCAGACGTTGCGGAACTCGATGCGGCCGGAGCCGTCGCCCTGCTGGGGGTGCTCGGGGGGAAGGATG
>JAJZHR010000152.1 GCA_021810815.1 Acidobacteriota bacterium
CCGCCCCAGCCACCAGACCGCCATAAAGCGGAATCCCCGTCCCCGCAGGAACCGCCGCCAGCATCAGCAAGGGAAAATGGAGAAAATCGCTCCAGTTCGTCGCCACCATCAGCACGCGCGATCCGATAAATGCCGACAGCACCGCCGTCAGCCCCAGGTCCCACACCGCATCGGGATCCATCCCCATCCGCCGCGCCGCCCGCATCGCAAGCAGCAGAGCGCACACCAGCCCAACGGCAGCCATCGCGCCATAGGTTGGTATCAGAAGTGGACCGGTCTGGAAGAGTCGTGGATACATCGTGGATCGATACGCGGATAGTTATTCGTGGAGAAACACTTGGAGAAATACGTTGAGAAATCGATCTTTGGGATACGCCTTCCTGCCTGCATCGCGGAAGAAAGGCTCGCCTGGCATCGCACCGCAGGCAGCAAACCTCGCCCCTGCATGGCAGCCTCGCCAAAGAAAAGAAAACCGACCCGCTGGGCCGTGCGTCGTGCGCCGGTGAACCCGTCCTCAGACGGCGGAACCTCTCCGAGACTCTTTAGGCGTTCCGGACTGGCGGACTGCACACCGAGCCGATTCGAGACGAGATCCCTGTTCAATGAATGTTGGTTCAACCAGCGTTAACTCCGCACCTGCTTCGCAGGCCGGCTTCTTCTCTGGATGCTACGTGCGGCTGCGCAGAATGGCAAGACCAGCCCGCCTGCCCGCTCAGCGAATCCTCCCGGGCGTCTGCCGAACGCCTTCACCGGGTGAAACTACCTTTGCATAGAGCAGTCCGGACAATCTGTTGAAGACATCCCACGCATCGAGCGGCGTATCCAAGCCTGAAGAATCGAGCTTTACCCGCTTACACCGCAGCAAAGCATTCCCGTAAGCGGAATCCAGAGCAAGCGGGAACCACTTCTGTAAAAGAGCCAGGCTCCCGGGAACGAGGGGAGATGAGCCATTCAAAGCAGTGGGTCAAAGCCGCCGGGCTGGTCAGCGCCGGTATCGTGGGCGCGTGTCTGCTGAGCGGCCAGAGCGTGTCAGCCGCAGGCCAGGCAGCCGCAAACCAGTCAGCGCAACCCGTCCCGAACAGCTACATGCCTGTCGTGGACAAGGAAAGCTTTGCCACCGTCCATGACCGCATGGCCGCCGCCAAAGCGGACATCATGAAGCGGCAGATGGATCTGCTCGCGGAGCGGTACGACCTCAGCGACCGTCCAGCCAGCGGCGTCACCATGGACCGCGCCAAGCCCGTGCAGGAAGGCGTGCGCGTCAAGCTGCCGCCAGGCGTGACCTGGGCCGAGCTGTCCAATGAAACCCCGGATCAGATTCGCGCGAAGGGAATCTTCCCCCAGGGCTTTTTGCCGCTGCCGCATGCCAACCATCCCGAGGGCGGCATGGTGTTTCCAAAGTCGGAAATCGACGAGTTGCTCAAGCAGGAGAATCGCGACCTCACCCGCTTCGATCTCGACTTCGATCTCCCGGAGAGGTTCCTGGCAGAGTTTCCACCGGCCATGTACCTCACAACGCGGCCTGACCTTGGCGACGTCTCGAAAGGCCAGTTGGTGACCGTCAACAACTACTACGAAATGTTCAGCGGCATTCTCAATCCAAAGCAGCTTGAGGGACTGCGCCTGTTGCTGACGCCGTTCCCGCAGCAGCAGTTCAATGAGACCACCGACCGGCGCTCGGACAAGCCCAGCCGCGGCGTCGCCTGCCTGGATTGCCATACCAACGGCGGAACAAATGGCGCATTCCATCTCGTGGGCGATATCCGGCCGCAGGAGTTCCGCCATCGCATCGAGACTCCGGCGCTGCGAGGCGTCAATATTCAGCGGCTCTACGGCTCGCAAAGGGCGCTGAAGACCGTAGAGGACTTCACCGAGTTCGAGCAGAGGGCTGCCTACTTCGACGGCGATCCCGTCATCGCAACCAAAAAGGGCGTCAACATTCTGGAGCGCGGAAGCCAGGTGCACTTCATGTCCGAGTTCGAGGAAATTCTCGACTTCCCTCCCGCGCCGAAGCTCGCATGGGATGGCAAGCTCGACCCGGCAAAAGCAACCCCCGACGAATTGCGCGGGCAGGAGGTCTTCTTCGGCAAGGGACAGTGCGCAAGCTGCCACTCCGGCCCCTACTTCACAGACAACACCATGCACGACCTGCAGGCGGAGCGCTTCTACAAGGAGCACATGGTCAACGGCATGATGATGGCCCGCGACGGCGCTATCAAAACATTCCCCCTGCGCGGCATCAAGGACACTCCGCCCTACATGCACGACGGACGTCTGCTGACGCTCGAGGACACAGTGGAGTATTTCAATCTGGTGCTGGGCACCAAGCTGACCGATCAGGAAAAGAAGGATCTCGTAACGTTCATGCGCGCCTTGTAACGAAGGACAACCTGGGCGCCGACACTCGCCTACCCTGCCTTGCGATCCTCAAGCACCGCGTCCAGCAGCCCCGCCAGCGAGTCCGCGCGCGTCTTCATCGTGGTCTGCGTCTCATCCACCGTCCCCGTCAGCGAACGATACTTGTCCCGCAGCGTCACCAGCTCGTCCGCGATGTTCAGCGACGCCAGCACCGCCACCCGCAGAGAATCCACCGTAGATCCCTGCGCCGACACCGCCCGCATCTTCGCGTCCACGATCGACGCCAGCTCCGCAATGTGCCGCAGATTGGTCCCGCGCAAATGGTACGTCTGGTCGTAGATGTCCACGCTGATGCTCTCGGCAACAGGGTTCGACGCGGCGGATTGGCGTGGATCGCTCATTTTCCTTCAGATGTGCAGCCGCTACGCAGCGCAGCGGCTCCATCAGAATTATGGCACACCCCTTGCTGCGAACTGCCGCAAAAGAGTCCTGCATGCCAGCAAATCCCCCCGTATCGGCCATCGCCTGCGGCGAGCAAGCCTCTCAGCCGAGCCAACCCGCCGCTTCACACCCATGGCCTGCAGCTCCGGCCTGCAACTCCAATATTTAAAGTGACGTGCAGCAAGAGCTGCTATAGCATGGCCACACACAATCGCACCCTGAAAAACGCAACGCCTGCGCTCACGAGACGGTCTCCATAGCCGCAAAGCCCTGGCCCCCCTGCGAGTATCCGATTCACGCCCTCATTCTCTCTCCCCGGCATATGCATGTTCCCTTCCTGCGAGGACATCAACAGCCGTGTCATACGTGCCCGCGCTCCACAGCACGCATTGGAAGCGTCTCTCCCTGCAAGCAATCGCTTGCGCGGCAGCATGCCTGTCGTTGCCCCTCGTCTCCGCTGCCGCCACCCCGCCCGTACAGGTCGCTCCCCCCATCACCGCCTTTGCCGGAACCGGCGCCAGCGGCAACGGCACCACCGGCACCGCCACAACCGTCGCCCTGAGCTCCCCGAACTCCGTCGCTCTCGATGGCCAGGGCAACGTCTACATCCTCGACGCTGGAAACGACCAGGTCCGAAAGGTCGACACCTCCGGCAACCTCACCACGCTCACCCTCAACAATCTTCCCTATAGCCAGCACAACTTCCAGGCCATCGCTTTCGACAAGGCCAGTCAGTTCCTCTATCTTTCCGACCAGTTGTACGGCTACTCGGGAGGAAGCTACGGGCAGATATACCAATTCGCTGTCACCCAGGGAAGCGACTACGCGGATCTCCAACTCACATTCGGCGCAGCCCCCGCCTCCTTCGCTCCACCCGTCTGCACCTCCCAGAACATGGGAACCAATGCTTCGAATAACCTCTACAGCGGCTGCAATCCCTCCACCGTAGTCCTCGGCGATGCCACCGGAATGGCCGTGGACGCCACCGGAAATCTCTACATCGCCGACGGCAGCTACTACAGCGCCGTCCTCGAAGTAGTAGCCAACGGCACCGAAGTCCAGGCCATCCATCCCTACAGCTTCAATGGCCCCGTAGGTCTCGCCATCGACAGCACCGGCAATCTCTACGTCTCCGAGAACACAGACCACGACATCAAAAAAGTCACCCCCTCCGGAGCCCTCACCATCTTCGCCGGGGGAAGCAGCGCAGGCTGCGCCAATCAAACAGATCTCCTCGGAGACGGCTGCCCGGCCGCCGATGCCATCTTCTCCAACGGCTCCTATGGCAGCTCCTCCCCCTCCGGCCTCGCCGCCGACACCTCCGGCAACCTCTACATCGCCGACCCGAACGACAGCCTCGTTCGCGTCATCGGCAGCGACGGCTACATCCGCGCCGTCACCGGAACCGCCATCTGCCCCACCGCGACGAACCCCCACGGCGACGGCTGCCCCGCCCTCCAATCCATCGCAGCCTCTCCCGTCGGCCTCGCCGTCGACGCCTCGGGAAGCCTCTTCATCGCGGACGAAAACGCCGAGGAGATCCGCGAAATCCCCGCTGGCCCCTTCCGCTTCGGAGCGCTTCCGCTCCCGTCCGGCTCATCCTCCCAATCCATCTACTTCGCCTTCAACCAGCCAGAGACGCTCAGCGCCGCCAGCATCAAAGTCGTCACCCAGGGAGCCGCCGGACTCGACTTCCAGAACATCGGCGACGCCGCCACCACCTGCACCCCGGGAGCCTTCGCCGCAGGAGAATTCTGCGCCCTCCACATCCGCTTCTCTCCCCGCTTTCCCGGAACCCGTCAGGGAGCAGCCCTTCTCTACAACTCCTCCGGCGCCCTGCTTGCCACCGCCTGGCTCAACGGCACCGGCAACGCCTCCATGCTCGGCTTCAACCCGCCCATCGCCTCCGCTCTCGCCGCCACCGGAGCCAATTTCCAGTCCCCCACCGGCGTCACTCTCGATGGCTCCGGCAATCTCTACGTCGCAGACACCTCCGCCAACACCGTCCTCCAGCTCCCACCCGGTGGCTCAACCGCAACCAGCCTCTTCCCCACAGGAACCCTCTCCGCCCCCAGTGACCTGGCAATAGACGGCGCTGGCAATCTCTACGTCGCAGACACCGCCAACAATCGAATCCTCGAACTTCCGCTCTCCGGCGCAGCCTCCATCCTCATCTCCAGCTCGACCCTCATCGCCGGAAGCGCACTCAACTCCCCTCGCTCTCTTGCCTCCGACTCCTCCGGCAATCTCTACATCCTCGACTCCGGCAACCACCGCGTCCTCGAACTCTCCGCAACCGGATCTCCCCGCCTCTACCTCACCGACGCCGCATTCTCGCCCGCCCTCACCTCCATCGACAGCATCGCCATCGACGACTCCGGCAATCTCTACCTCGCCGACGCCTCCGCCAACCAGATCGCCGCCTACAGCGCATCCGGCGCAGCCACCATCTTCCTCAGCAGCACCGCCTCCATCGACGGACAGCGCCTCTCCGGCCCCAATCACCTCTCCATCGACGCCGTCGGCAACCTCTACGTCTCCGACAGCGGCAACCATCGCATCCTTCAAATCACACCGTCCGGCGCAACCAGCGATCTGCTCTCTTCCTCCACGCAAATCGCCTCTCTCTCCCTCAACAACCCCGGTGGCATCGCCCTCGACGGTCTCGGCGACCTCTACGCCGCCGACACCGGCAACGCCCGCATCCTCAAGCTCGACGTAGCCGCCAGCCCCACCCTCGACTTCGGCCCCGTCCCCATCCACACCACCAGCGCAGCCCAATCCATCACCATCCGCAACCTCGGCAACCAGTCCCTCGACTCCTCCAGCCCCGGCATCGCCCTCTCTCCGCTGCCTTCCCCTTTCGCTCTTCTCACCAGCTCCCCATCCCCTTGCTCCACCCCCTTCACGCTCTCGCCCGGCACATCCTGCCAGATCAGCATCGACGATCAGCCCACCTCTCCCGGCACCTGCAGCGGCACCTCCTGCACCGCCACCCTCACCGACAACGCTCTCGGCGCCGCCGCGACGCAGGCCATCTACCTCGCAGCGAACACCAGCCCTGCACAGGCGGCAACCCTCTCCGCCACCCTCTCCCCATCCGCACCCATCCCCTACGGCCAGGACGTAACCGCAACCATCACCGCCAGCGGAGTCTCCGGCCAGCCATCGCCGACCGGATCCATCTCCTATTCCCTCGACGGCAGCGCAACCATCGCCGCTCCTCTTTCTTCCAGCGGCATCATCAACATCAATCTCAGCCAGGCGCTCTCTGCTGGCAGCCATACCCTCTCCTACAGCTACGGCGGAGACTCCATCTACGCAGCGTCCGCCACCGCCACCCTCTCGTTCTCCATTGCCAAAGCAACCCCCACCATCAACTGGCCAACACCGCCACCCATCGCCTACGGCACCGCCCTCACCCCAGCCCAG
>JAJZHR010000153.1 GCA_021810815.1 Acidobacteriota bacterium
ATCTGGTCCTTGCCCTGCTGCAGATGGCCCAGGCCTTGCAGCGTGCTGAAGACCTCGTTGCAAATCTCCGTCTGCACGGCCACCAGGTCGAACGAGGCTACATTGATGGGCCCGCCCGCCCGAACGCTCTGCGTAGGGATGTCCAGCAGTTGCCAGTTGAGGTCGAATCCCTTGTCCGAGCGCAGGAAGTTGCCCGCAAGCACGAACTGCACCAGCAGCTTCTGCCCCACGGCCAGCGGGTCCAGTTGATGCGTCGGCACCGTCATCAGCGTGCTCGACGGACGAACCACCAGCGAGGGCATCCGCGCCAGCCGGGCCGCGATCGCATCGGCCAGAGCGTAGCCATAGAGAGGCGCGACATCGGCCGGGCCGTAGTTCACGAATGGCAGCACGACGATGCTGTTCTCGCGCGCGGGCGTGGTGGCGGACTCGCGAAACCGCTCAGCCAGCATCGACAGGATTCCCGTCGCTCGCTTGTCGTCCGCCGCCTGGCTTCCTGTGCTGGTAGGCAGCACCGCCGCGGCCTCTCCGGGAATCACGCCGGACTCCAGATGCATGGCCTTCATGATGGTCTTCAGCCCCTGGCGAACGTCTGCTGCAGAGGCGTAGCGCTGCGACGGCTGCTTCTCCAGGCAGCGCAGAATGACGCTCTCCATCTCCGGCGGAAGGCTGGGATTCAGCTCCAGCAGGCTCGGCGGGTCGGCGTACTGGATCGCTCGAATGCTCTCGAACTCCTGCGCGTCCGGGCGATGGAAGGGGTGGCGGCCGCTGGCAAGCTCGTACAAAATCACGCCGAGGGCGAATATGTCGCTCTGCGCGCTGCTCTGCCCGGTCACAAACTGCTCCGGAGCCATGTAGGGGATGGTTCCGCCGCGCGCCGTATAGGTCGGTCCGATGTGCCGGACAGAAGCGACCGGGCCAGGCTCTCCGTCGCTCTGGGTCGCGGACCGCGAGGGGTCGAAGGCCACATCGTCCGGATTCAACCGGCGCGCCAGGCCGAAGTCCAGGATCTTCACCAGGCCGCCGTCGGTCAGCATCACGTTGGCCGGCTTCAGGTCGCGATGGAAGATGCCAAGCTGGTGCGCCGCCGCCAGTCCGTCCGCGATCTGTATGCCGCAGGAAAGCACCAGTTGCAGGCTCGCCGGCCCGGACTCGATCAGCTTCGCCAGCGACTGGCCCGGCACGTACTGCATCACAATGTAGGCTTCTTCGTCCGTCTCTCCAACGTCGTAGATGGCGCAGACATTGGGATGCTCGATGGCAGAGGCGAGCCTGGCTTCGCGCAGTTGCGTCCTCCGCATCTGCTCCAGCGTCAGAGCGCCGCGCTTCAGCAGCTTCAGCACCACAGGCCGCTGCAGCAGCGTGTCGTTCGCCAGGTACACAACTCCGCTGCCGCCGGCTCCCAGCTTGCGGACAAACTCATATTGCTCAATGCGCCGCTTCATAAATCGATTGTCTCAGCTTTGTGTTGACGGCAGGTTGTGGGAATGTGGGTTGCGCCCTCATGCTCCCGCTTCATGGCCCATCGCAGGGCCCAGTCTGAGGCCCCATCTAACGGCCCAGTTCAATGGCCCAGAGAGAAGCCTTCGCCCAGGTAGACGCGCTTCACTTCAGCATCGTGACCAAGCTCCGCAGGCGTTCCCGCGCGGAAGATCTTGCCCTCGTTGATGATGTAGGCGCGGTCGGTGACCGAGAGCGTCTCGCGCACATTGTGGTCCGTGATCAGCACGCCGATGCCGCTGGCCTTCAGGTCGAAGATGATCTCCTGCAGGTCGAGCACGGCGATGGGGTCGATGCCGGAGAACGGCTCGTCCAGAAGAATGAAAGACGGCTGGATGCTGAGGCACCGCGCAATCTCCACCCTGCGCCGCTCTCCGCCAGAGAGCGCATAGCCCTGCGTCTTGCGGATGTGGCCCAGGTTGAGCTGCGTGATCAGCTTCTCTGTCCGCGTGCGGCGCTCCTCCCAAGACAGCGTCTGCGCCTCCAGCACCGCCAGAATGTTCTCCTCCACCGTGAGTTTGCGGAAGATGGACGGCTCCTGCGGCAGATAGCTGATGCCGAAGTCGCGCGCGCGCAGATACATGGGCAGGCGCGTGATATCCACGCCATCCGCAAGAATCCTGCCAGTGTCCGGGCGCACCAGTCCTACGATCATGTAGAAGCTGGTGGTCTTGCCCGCTCCGTTCGGCCCCAGCAGGCCGACCACCTCGCCCTGGCGCACCTCGATGCTGACGCCGCGAACCACCTGCCGACCGCCGTACGATTTTCCCAGATCCTCAGTCGTCAGCGTGTGCATCTACCCTGCTTCCTCTTCATCCTCAAGCTTCCCATCCGTGCCGCACTCCCTTGGATGACTCCAAAAGAAGCGGTGATTCCGATTCCTTGCGCCTCCGAATTTTCCTCAGCCTGTTCAGCCGCCTCGCTTGCTCAGAGCCTCACTCATTCTTCACGGTCGTCTCGGTTCGCGTCCTCACCTTTTCATTGGACGCTCCGCTGGAAATAACGACGCTATCATCGCCGCTGTGGAAGATCAAAGCAACTCCGGTCACCGTGCCATTCACCTGATCGACCAGCCGGGGCAGGTTGGCAGACGTTCCAGTCAGCTTGAATTCCCCGTCGGCGGCCGTGTAGGTCAGGCGGTCTCCCGTGGCTTTCCGTCCCGGCTGGTCGAGCGAGACATCGCCCTGCGCCACCACCCGTTCCACGCTGCCTCCGAAGATGCCGACGGGCAGGCCTTGCAGTTTGGCGCCGGCCGCGGGAGCCTGCAGCGCCACCACGGCGCTGGAGGCGCGCATGCTTCCGTCCGCGCTCTCCACCACCACAGCGCCGCTGAAATCCGCCTCATGCTTCTGGTCGGAATAGACCATCTCGCGGCTGGCGATGCGCACCACTTCCGAAGCCGCCCCTCCGGGCGCGCGCGGAGCCTTCCGGCTGGTGCCACTCTTTGCCGGCCCCGACGCTGGAGCGGTCAAAGGCGCAGTCGATGGCACGGTCGCGGATGCAGTCGGGGCCGCGGGCCTCGCAGTAGCCGGGCTTGCGGCAGCATTGCTGGCCGCGCTGAGGAAGACAGCATGCACCACGGCCCGAGAAGACGCGCGCTGCGCCGAACCAGCGCTGGCCGGGGTGTCTCCGGCTCGCGCGGACGTGTCTCCGGCTCGCGCAGTCAGGGTCTGCGACGCCTGGTCAAAAAGAAGCACCGGAGCCTGCACCTGGCTGGCGCCCTGCCACAGGCGAGCGTCCCTCGATCTCGACCCGTAGAAGTACGCCTTCTGCTCCGCGTGGCGCAGCAGGGCGCGATCGGCGACAATATGCGTCTGGCCGTCCTGCGCCTGCGCCGCTGCGGCCCCGGCTGCCGGATTTCCCGACACATGATTCCCCTGTGCCGGATGTCCAGGGGCCGGATTTTCCTGGCGCGCCAAACTTCCCTTCACGTCTCCCGTGGCCGCAACATCGCCCGTCAAGCGCGCGAGGACGATCTTCTTCGCCCACAGCGTCATTCCGCCGCCCTCCACCTGCGGGCTCCCCGTCAGTTCCAACTGCTGCGACGCTCCGTGATACTGCGCAAGTTCCGCCGTTGCCGTAGTTGCGCCATCGCCGCTTTGCGGGCCTTGGGCAATGCCCCCCCGTCGGGCGTTTGTGGCGTTCGCAGCAGCAGCAGCGTGGCCGCTGGAGGGAGCTGGCGTCTGCGTGATGTGGACGTGGCCCTGCTGCGTCGCGCTCTCCACATCCATCCCTGCGCCCATCCCTGCACTCATCCCTGCGCCCGCCCCAACGCTATTCATCCGGCCTTCCGACACGGAACCGGGTGCCCCATCCATACCGCGCAGTTGTCTTTGCGGCATGGGTGGGCATTCACCGTAGCAAGGGGCCGACGCAATAGAGGCTGACGCCGCTTTCTGCCCTGCTGCTTTCTGCCCTGCCGGAGCACTCCCAGGAGCCAGCTTCAGATCCAGACGGTCGCCCGTGCTCGTCTGCGTGGAGCCGTCGGCCGCCTCCTGCGTGAAGACCGTATGGCCAGTCCCCTGTATCCGTGAAAAGCGCGTGGCACCGTCTGAACTGGTCAAATCCGCATCCAACTCATCCGCGCTCAGCAGCGTCCGCTCGGTCTGCAATTGCTGAAGAGCCACACGCGACGGGAGCCGTCCTCCGACGGCAGCCGGGCCTGCGCTCTTGCCGATGCCGCCCGTCAGGACTCTGCTCGTCACCACCATCCGCGCCGCGCCGCCACTGCTGCCGATCGCCTTCACCAGCCGAGCCTCGGGGCGGCCGTTCGCTCCGGGAGCGAAGCTGATACGCACATCCTCTGCGCTCAGGTCGCGCTCTGTCGACGGGCCGTTCGATGGATTCTCTGCCACCCGCTCCGCCAGACGGACGGCGTGCAGAAGCCGCACCTGCTGCATCAGGCCTTTCGCGCCGAACACAATGTGCGCCTGCTGCGCCACGCCATGCGCCTGCTCCCCGCCGACCCCAAGCCCAACGCCCGCAAACTCGCCCCCTGCAAATCCGGCCCCTGCTGGCTGCGATGCAACAGAAGCGTCCATCTGGCTGGCCGAGTCGAAGCGGACGCCGCCCAGAAGGTCCACAGCCTGGGGCTGGCTCTCCTCATTCATGGTCGCCCGCGCCTGCGGAGCCGAAACCGTCCCTCCGTTCTCCGACTTCAACGTCACATCGCCCGACGCATCCACGCGCTCGATGGTGCCGTCGCTGCGCATCTGGATCGTGGCCGACTGGGCGCTGCCAGACTGGCTCTTGCCGTCCACGTCGGGGGAGACATAGGCCGCGTTCGTCAGCACGGCCTGATTGCTGTCGCGCATCAGCTCGGCATGGCTCGCCGTCAACACAACAGGACGCCCCGTGCTCAGCGTGTTCATCTGCACGGCGGACTGCAAAATCAGCAGCCCTTTGTCCGAGTCGTACTCCGCTCCGTGCGCATGGCCGGTGACGCCGTTGAACTGGAACTCCATCTCCTCCGACGTGGCAGCAACCGCCAGCTTCTCCAGGAAGACCAGGCCGCTGGTCGTCACATGAATCACCTCCGGGCCCATCGCGTCCGAAACCCCGGCCCGCCCGGAGGCTGCGCCCGATTGCATGTTCTGCGCAGCCGGAAGACCGCTGTCTGCCCCCGGCTTCCCTCCCGATTTCCCTCCCGATTTCCCTGTCGTTTTCCCGGTCGTCTTCCCGGTCGTCTTCTTTCCGGATATTTTTCCAGACGGGGACGCATTGCCTTCCGTCGTCGGCGCTTGCAGGTCGATGTGGACCTCGCCCTTCGCCGTCATCACCTGATTCACTGTGTCGTAGTCGAATTCGCTGCCGGAAATATGGTCCGTGCGGTCGCCCTTGCCGCCATACAGCGTAATGTCCACGTCGTGCAGGCTCACCTTGCCGCCCGTCTTCATCTGCACCATTTTGGCCGCGTGGATGCTGAAGATGGTGCGCCCCTGCATGGTCTGCACGTAGGTGAAGTGGTTGGTCTCCTGCTGGATATCCATGCCCAGGCGGCGGGGAATATCGCGGACGACGCGGTGCATCCGGTATTGCGCATAGCCCAGAAAGACAGCGATGACGCACACCAGCAACGCCGCCGCCAGCAGCAACCACACACGCAGTTTGTCAACGCTAAGCCGCATCCGCACCCATCCACTATCTTCTCACCGACGCTCTGACCCGCGCTCGGCCCCGGCTTCGACCACCCGCTTCCGTCTACCCTCAAAGCCACCTCGGATATCATCAAAGCATGGCCGACCGACTCTACCTCAGCCTCTGGTACCCCAACTTCCGGCTCGAATCCCTGCCCGCAGCGCTCAACTGCGTCATGGCGCAGTTCGCCCGTGTCGGCGGGCAGAAGCACGTCTACTCCGCCGCCGCCTACCCGCTCAGTTGGAATGAAGCCCCGGTCTATGAGCGCCTGTACGTCGTCTCGCCTCAGGCAGTAGACAACGATGCCGCTTTCGCTCCCAACGCCATCGCCGAGGCCACCGAGCAGCTCCACGACGACATGGCCTACGAGTTCGAGCTGCGCTGGCCGCTCTGGTCGCCCGAGCTGCCCCTGGTGGACGAGGGCGTCACGCTCGACCCCATCTGGAAGCAGCAGCCCTCCGCGGTTCGCGTCGTCGGCTACGGTCCGCAATTCGACGACGCCGGATTCGAGCAGAACGGCCACGTGCGCGTGGACTTCGGCCTCGACTCGCCCTTCCTCCTGGAAGAGGTCGCGCTCGACCCCATCGCAACC
>JAJZHR010000154.1 GCA_021810815.1 Acidobacteriota bacterium
CGTCGTCAGCGGTCGGCGGATCCACACGCTTCAGCGTCAGCTTCACTGGCGTCTGCCGGTATTCAGGGTCTGGATCCATCGGGTGCTGGCAGGTATTCAGAATCACCAGGGTATTCATCTCAGCCCTCAACTCCACGGCGCTGCCGGCCTTTGCATGGCCTTCGACGAAGTGCATGCTTCCGTCCTGGCGCACTTCGACCTTGCTGAAGAAGTTCACGTTCATCATCAGGTCACGGCTGTCCAAGCCGTATTTCTCCATCTCGATCAGGAATCCATCCAGCGCGCTCTGGTGCCATCCGTTGCGCGCTTCCTGATATGTCAGCGGGCCGTACTTCCGCAGGACGAGTGCGCTGTCTGAGCAGCCGCCCAGCGGGTCGTGCCATCCCAGCGTGTCATCCGTGATGGAGCACAGAATCCGCCCCATGTCGGAATAGAGCACAGCACCGGTGGTGAGCTTCGCGATATGCTGCGCCTTCAGCGTGTCCGGCAGGTTCAGCCGCTCCGATGGGTTGTCCGCGTGCAGCAGGAGCGCGCCGACGTTCGCATGATTGTCCTCTGCGGTGATGCGCAACGCCGTGCCCCGCTTCAGCACATGCGACCACGTGGATGATCCGTGAAGCATCTCTTCCCAAAGAATCTCAGAGTTCAATACGACCGACTTTCCCCGGCGGATGCGCCGGCGATGTTGATGAATCAGGAGAGAAGCAGACTTGCAGGCAACGACTACTTCTGCTCCGGCGAAAGCCGCCACACGGTTTGCTGGCGTAGATTGGAGAGCCATACCGACCCGAAGCCGAAGCGCACGCCATCGCCGCCCGCTCCAGCCCATTGTTTCACCGGCAGGTTGGTTTTCGCGTCCACCTGCGTCAGCGGAAAGTCGAACAACGCAACCCAGACGGAGCCCGCGCCGAATGTGATTTCGCCGCCTGGGCCAGGAATGCCGCAGATGATGGTCGCAACTACTTTGCTCGTCTTCATGTCCACGCGCGAAATGCTTCCATCTCCCTGATTCAGCGTCCAAACGGAGCCATCGCCGATGGTGAGGAAGCGCGGCTTAGGTCCCACGCCGATGGTTGCGACCACGGTGTTCGACTTCGGATCGACCTCCAGCAACTGATCGTGCCCGAAGGAGGAGACCCACACAAAGCCGCCGCCGAACGCGGGATTCTCAGATTCGGAAGGCAGCTCCAGCGTCGAGACCACTGTATTGGACTTCGGATCGACGCGCACCAGAGTGCTTGGTTTCACAACCATCCAGATCGATCCGTCAGCTACAGCGATGCCGCCCTCTGAGTTCGCCGGGTCGGCCGGGATCTGCGCCGTCACTTTGCCTGTCGCCTCGTCAAGACGCATCAGCATGTGCGCTCCGCAACTGGGCACCCACACCGATCCGAATGCATATGCCAGTCCGGAGCATGGTCGCGGCACATCCGCGATCAGCCCGGTCTTGCCGTTTACAGGCAGCAACTGCACAACATGATTCAGACGAGCGCTCGAAACCCACACCGCGTCCTTGGCCATCACCGACCAGTCCGGCGATCCCGCCACCGGATACACCGTCTCCGGCTTCAGGTCGCTCAGCGGACGCAGGACACCCGGCGTCTTTACACCCAGTTTCTTTACATCGGGCTTCGAAATTCGGGGCGGCCGCGTTTGCGCAGCCTGGGGAGTGTTGTTTGACGTAATCCCCACGGCCGATGGTGTTGACGGCATGGTTGCCGCCTGAGCAAGCACCATGTGGCCGCCCAGTAGACTGCCTGCCATCAGACCAATGGCAACGAGAGGCCGGCTAGCGGAACGCACTCCATGATTCCTTGAAAACATAATCGCTCTAAGCTCCTAAACCGCAAACGTAGATCGCATAGATCACAACCGTAGGGTCTGATGCGGTGGTGAGGGGTGAAATTCTGGATGAATAGGAACAGCTTCTACTAGAACAAAGAATCGAATTTCTCGCGGAGGATATTGCATTCAGCTATGGCCCCCATAGAAGAAATCACTGCTATAAGCCTTGTCTATCAGCGAAATCATCTTCCGCCATGCGCCCGCAAATTTGGGCTAAATCGGGCTAGACTTGCCTTACTTTGCGAGCTTGATTTTGACATCCTTCCCTCGAAAGAGACACCCGGATATGAAGCGCCAGGAGCCAATGACAGCAAAGACCCCTCTTAAGCTCTCTCTAGTCTGTATTGTTTTTCTGATGCTGGGCCTATGTTCTCCTGCGAAGGCGCTAGCGGATGTGCCGACCTTCACCGTCGGCTGGTCGGTCTATGCCGGTTGGAACCCCTACTTCTACATGCAGAAGTCCGGCATCCTGAAAAAGTGGGCTGATAAGTACGGGATCGCGATCAAGGTTCAGCGCTTCGACTACGCCGCATCCCTCGACTCCTTTGTTGCCAAGAACATAGATGCCTGCACCATGACGAACATGGAGGCGCTGGATATGCCGGCTGCAGCTGGCGTTGACTCCACCGCCATCATCGTTGGCGACTATTCCAATGGCAACGATGCGGTTCTTGTCCGCAACGGCCTCACCTTTGCCAACCTCCCTGGCCAGCGCATCATGCTGGTCGAGAAGACCGTTTCCGAGTACCTGCTGGAGCGGGGCATGGTTCTAAACGGCCAGCAGGCGCAGCTCGGCAAGCTGCGTCTGATCAACACCTCGGATTCTGATATCGTCGCCGCTTTTCTTAACAATGCATCGAACCCGGCCGTTGTCACCTGGAAGCCGTTGGTCTCGGAGATTCTTGCCGACAAGAGCATTCATCCCATCTTTGATTCGTCGAAGATTCCCGGAGAAATACTCGATCTGCTGGTTGTGCGCACCGAGGTGCTCAATCGCCCTGACGGATCGGGTGTGAAATTCGCCAAGGCCATCAGCGGAGCATGGTATGAGACGGTGCAGCAACTTGCTGCCGGTCAGCCGCAGGCGATCAAGTACAGCGCCGCAGCATCCGGCGACTCCATCGACTCCTACAAGGAGCAGCTCAAGACCACCGCTCTCTTCTCTACGCCGAAGGCTGCAGCCGACTTCGCCACGAGCGCCGCACTCAAGCAGAAGATGGACCTGGTGCGCCAGTTCTGCTTTACCCACAATCTGCTTGGACAAGGCATCAAGTCCGTGGATGATGTGGCTATTGCCTATCCGGACGGGTCGATTCAAGGGAACAAAAGCCGCGTCCGCTTCCGTTTCAATGCTGCCTACATGCAGGCCGCAGAACAGGGGAAGCTCTAGCTATGGCGGTCTTCTCTCCATTCGACATTCAGGCGCGGCCGAACCGGCTGCTGGCGCAGGCACTCTCCTGCTTGCTGTTCGTGATCTGCATCGGGCTCTATATGCAGACGTCGATCAGTCGCCACCGAGTGAATAGCGAGGATCGTGTCGTTCCCAACGCTGCCCAGCTTGCCGCCGGCATCCACGCATCCATATTGGAGCCTGCCGAGGAGGATGACTACATCCCGGCAGACAATGCCTCGCACTGGGAGTTGTTGCGCCACTCCATGATCTGGAAGGACACGGCTTCAAGCGGTCGCAGATTTCTCATCAGTCTCTGCCTTCTTGTTCCTGCTGTCGTGCTGGCGCTCCATATTGGATTGTTCCCCTGGTTCGGCGCTGGCTTTCTGCGCTTCGTGCTCTTTTTCGACAAGATCATCGCGCTCTCACTGCTGCCCATTCTCTTCATCGTTTTCGGCATTGATGAGTGGTCCAAGATCGCACTGATTGTTATCGGCGTAGCTCCCACCATGATCCTCGATGTCACCCAGATGGTGAAGTCCGTGCCGCAGGAGCAGATAGTGAAGGCGTTCACGCTCGACGCCAACAACTTCGATGTGGCATATCGCGTTGTCTCGCGTCAGGTGATGCCGCAGGTCATCAATAGCCTTCGCCTCAACCTGAAGCCGATGATGCTATTCCTGTTTGCCGGAGAGATGATCGCTGCCTCCGACGGCCTCGCATACCGCATTGCCATCATGCGCCGACATATGGGGATGGACGTCATTCTGCCCTATGTCCTCTGGGTTGCGTTTTTGCTTTTCCTCATCGATTTCTCACTGCGCGCTCTGAACAGGAGGATGCATCCATGGTTTCAACCCTGATTGCACCGCACACTGAGACCTTTGACGCGCCAGCCGTTCCAGCGTCCACCGCTGTTCAGATCGAGAACGTCTCCGTCTCCTATCCCGTGGGGAAGAAGACGCGCAAGACCATTCTTGAAAACATCAGCCTGGACATTGAAGAGGGCGAGTTCGTCGTTCTTCTGGGTGAGACAGGTTGCGGCAAGAGCACGCTGTTGCGGATGATCCTCGGCCAGGAGCGTCCCACAAATGGTCGCATCCTCGTTTCCGGCAAGCCGGTGGAGCGCGTGGATAGCCGCTCCGGCTACGTGCCACAGAAGTATTCGCTGTTTCCTGATCGCACCGTGCTGGAGAACCTGGTGATGGGCCCGGAGACTTCGGCATACCACATCCTTGGTCGTCTCCGCCCCGGCTTCCGCGCCTTCAGGAAGCAGGTGAGGGAAGAGGCTTTCAGGCAGCTTCGCCACATGGGGTTGCAGGAGTCGGATGCTGCGAAATATCCACACCAGCTCTCCGGCGGCATGCAGCAGCGCGTCGCCATTGGCCAGGCCCTGATGATGAAGTCGCGCGTGCTGCTGATGGACGAAGGCTTCAGCGCCCTTGACCCGGCCACACGCACCAGTCTGCAGCGCTTGCTCCGTTCTGTCTGGAGCGAACTGAAGCCGACTGTCGTCTTCGTTACCCACAACACGATGGAAGCGCTCTATCTTGGCACTCGCCTCATTGTGCTCGCACGCCCCAACTTCGAGGATCACTGCGGCTCCCGCGTTGTCCTTGACATGAAGTTGCCAGCCTCAGGCATGAGCCTGCGCAGCAACGGCCAGGAATTCCTCGATTTGGTGGACCACGTCGAGCAGTTCTCTCGTGGCGACCGCCATCCCCAGCCCTCATTGAACGGAGAGTCACGATGAAGCACCCTCGGATAATTCCGATGCATTGGCTACTTGGCAATTGCGCGCTGCTGACCCTTGGAGTCATGGCGGCCAGCGGATTGCCCGCGCATGCACAGGCGGCAAAGGCTGCCGCATCCGACAACATGGCGAAAGTTCCGGCGAAGGCTGCTGGCGCAGTTCCGGTATCGGAAGATGTCCAGTTCTTCAATGAGAAGGTGCGTCCAGTCCTTGCTCAGAGCTGCTACAAATGCCACACCTCGGAGCAGTCCGGCGGCCTTCGTCTGGACTCCAGGGCCGCCATATTGGAAGGCGGTGACTCCGGCCCAGCGATCGTCCCAAAGGATCCCGAGCATAGCTTGCTCATCGAGGCCGTACGTCAGACCGACGATCTGAAGATGCCCCCTAAAGGAGTAAAGCTCCCGGACGATCAGATCGCCGACCTCGTCGAATGGATTCGCCGCGGTGCCATCTGGGACAGCGCGGAAGCCAGCAAGCCCGTCGTTCCACTCCTGACTGCGGCGCAGGCAAAGGGAACACCTGGCGAAGAATTCTTTGAGAACAAGATTCGTCCCATTCTCGCCAATGAGTGCGGCAGTTGCCATCAGGACCGCACCGCTGGCGGTCTCAGCCTCCTCTCGCGCGAATCCCTGCTCAAGGGCGGTGATGATGGCCCCGTCATTGTTCCTGGCGATCCGGGAAAAAGCCTGCTCATCACCGCTGTCCATCAGACGGGCGTGTTGAAGATGCCCAAGGGCGGCAAGCTCACGCCGGATCAGGTAGAAGCGCTGACGCAATGGGTGACGATGGGCGCTCCGTGGCCGAAGAGCACAGCTCCACTCCGTGCGCAGGGCAAGCAGATTACTCCGGACATGCGCAAGTTCTGGTCCTTTCAGCCGCTTGTGGAACCAGCAATCCCGCAGCCGAAGAATACAGGCTGGGCGAAGACGAATATTGACCGCTTCGTGCTCGCAGAGTTGGGCGAGAAGGGGCTGAAGCCAGCGCCGCGCGCGGATAAGCGCACCCTCATCCGGAGAGCCACGCTCGATCTCACCGGACTGCCGCCCACTCCTGAGGAGATCGCCGCCTTTGAAAAGGACACATCACCTGACGCATTCGCCAAGGTCGTTGATCGCCTCCTCGCATCGCCTCGTTATGGCGAGCGCTGGGGTCGCCATTGGCTCGATGTCGCGCGCTACGGCGATGACGATATTCGCGGCCTGGACCCGCGCGGACGCGGCTATATGCCACTCGATGG
>JAJZHR010000155.1 GCA_021810815.1 Acidobacteriota bacterium
CGTGACGCCACGCAACTGGCCAGCCTTGTCCGCCTTCACCCAGTTGGCCAGCGTCTGCTCCACGATGCCCAGAGACTTCGCCGCCGCCGACACCCTCTGACCGGAGGACACCAGCCGAACCGCCTCCTGCTTGTACTCCAACGTGTACCTACGCCGTATCGCCTTCTCCATCTCAGTCTCCTCTTCGCGATTACAACAGCTCGCTATGAGAGACGTTTTCCGGGGGCAAGCTCAATCATCCAGACCTGAGAAAATCGCCTCTTTTATACATCAGGCAAGTATCAATCAGGTAAGGAGACCGCACCCACGAAGACTCCATTCCCGTACACTACCCGCATGGCATCCTGCAACCTTTTCAAGGCCGTCGCTCTTCTCCTCTGCGCCTCGCCCCTGATCGCAGCCGCTCAGACCTCCGCTCCAGCGTGGCCCACTGTTGCCGGGGACTATACGATCCCGAACTTCCACTTCGGCACGGGCGAGATACTTCCGGAACTGAAGCTGCACTACCTGACGCTGGGGCAGCCGCATCGCGATGCCTCCGGGCATATCGACAATGCGGTGCTGCTGCTGCATGGCACCGGCGGCAGCAGTCGGTCGCTGCTGGTTCCGCAATTCTCTGAGGTTCTCTTCGGCCCGGGGCAGCCACTCGATATCACGAAGTACTACCTCATCTTCCCGGACGATATCGGCCACGGCGATTCCAGCAAGCCGAGCGATGGGCTGCATGCCCGCTTTCCGCATTACGACTATGACGACATGGTTCGCTCCCAGCACCAGATGCTCACCGATGGTCTGCACATCCACCATCTGCGGCTCATCTTCGGCACCTCCATGGGCTGCATGCAGAGCTTTGTATGGGGCGAGACCTATCCTGGCTTCGCCTCGGCCCTGATGCCGATGGCCTGCCTTCCGGTTCCGATCGCCGGGCGAAACCGCATGATGCGGTATATGGCGATTGAGGCCATTCGGCAGGACCCGGCATGGAAGAATGGAGAATATACGGCTCAGCCCCCGGGACTGAAGTTTGCCAATGAGATTCTGCTGATCATGGGATCAAGTCCGCTGCAGATGCAGAAGAACGCTCCCACCCGTCAGGCCGCCCAGCAGTATGTGGACCAGTATGTGCAACGTACGTTTGCGCAAACGGACGCCAATAATTTCATCTACTACTTGGACTCCTCGCGGAACTACGATCCTTCGCAGCACCTGGACCGAATCACGGTGCCGGTAATGTGGATCAACTCGGCGGATGACTTTATTAATCCTCCAGAGCTGGGCATTGCGGAGAAGATGGTGCCTCAACTCAAGCACGGACGCTTCGTGCTGATCCCCATCTCAGACGCAACGCGCGGCCACGGTACGCACACACAGGCCGCAGTCTGGAAGCAGTACATGGTAGAGCTGCTCGCCGAATCCGGGCCGAAGTAGGAGGCTTCCCCCTCAGCGAGAGGTTTCTGCGGGGAGTGTTCGAGGGAGGAGTTCCGGGCGGGGGCAAAGGCATGCAGAGCCGCGCAATCTGCATGTAATTTGCTGTCGCATAGCTTCTTCTGTGCTTGCAGCGCCTCTTGCGGCCAGCGGGAGGAGCGGCTGCCTGTCCTTGTGGCAGCTCTGGATGCACAAGGCTACGGCGCGATCATCGTGGTGAAGGATGGCGGCGATGTGCCGCACAAGACGCTGTTCGAGAAACTACCGTTGTTCCCGCTCTGGAGCATACAGTGAATCTGGGCAAGGGGCGAGCCCTCAAGACCGGATGCAACTACTTTCTGTGCGAACTCCACTTTCTGTGCGAACTCCACGACCTGGAGGGATTGGTGACGGCTGACGCGATTGGTCAGCGCACGGTCGGCGATACGGCGAGCGAGACCTGTGCTCTTCTTGTTGCGAACGGAGCGGCGGTGCTGGGTTCACGCCAGCTTCGCCGCCTTTTGCTTTGCTCAGATGACAACTCATTCTGTGGGCGGCAAAAAGATGACTGGCGCAGGCCCAGTTCAAGGATGTTTAAACATGGCGCGGAGCCGTTTTAGAGGACCTGCATCTTTTCATTCTGTTGGAGCACCGAATGGGATTTGAACCCATGAATACTGGTTTTGCAGACCAGCGCGTTAGCCACTTCGCCATCGGTGCCCTTTGGTGGGACTGCTGCCGTGGTGCTCGTCAGGCTCCGCTGGGCCAGGAGGCGCAGCGGAGCTGACTACAAGCATTCTACTGTGCGGCGGGCAGATCTTTCTTTGACAGGTACCAGGTTTTGACGTCGAGTCCGGCTCCGCCGCCGTTGGTGCGCTTGGCGGCGTCTTCGACGGTTGCGGGCGCGGGGACGATGACCTGCTGGCCGGGCTGCCAGTTGGCAGGGCAGGAAACGCCGTTCGCGTCCACGACCTGCAGGGCCTGGAAGACGCGGATCAGCTCATCCACATTGCGGCCCAGCTGCATGGGGTAGTAAATCAAGGCGCGGATGAGGCCCTTCGGGTCGATGGCGAAAACGGCGCGGATGGCGGCCGTGTCCGACGCTGCCTCATGCACAAGGCCATAGACGGCCGAGACCTTCTGGTCGAGGTCGGCGATGACGGGGAACTTGATGGCAATGCCGGACATCTGCTCCATGTCCCGCACCCAGGCGATGTGCGAGAACACGCTGTCAATGGAGACGCCGATCAACTGCACATTGATCTTCTCGAAGTCGTCGGCCCGCCTGGCGAATTCCATGAACTCCGTTGAGCAGACGGGCGTGAAATCAGAGGGGTGCGAGAAGAGCATCACCCATTTGCCCTTGCTGGTGTAGTCGCTCAGCTTGATGACGCCATGAGTGCTTTTGGCCTGGAAATCAGGCGCTGTTTCGAGGATGCGTGGGATGCGGCTTTCAGTGGCGATGCTCATGATTTGGTCTTCTTCTCCGTTGATTGAACTTATGCAGTGATGCGCGCTCGTATCTCGATGCTGCCCCATGCCCGCCTGGATGCCGCCGGCAAGACATGGCGATGGTGGAAAAGTAGAAGACCCACCGGCTGTTCAGCGGGTGGGTCTCGCAGAGGCTTTCGGGATTGTCTGGATATCTCGAATGGCTCAGGAACACACCCGCGCAAGGCAGCGGCAACAGCCGCGGCACATACAGGTCGTGTTCATAGCCATTTTCATCATTGTAAGGATCGTACGTGGAAATCGGTGATGCAGAAGTCGATGCTGACTCCTGCGCTGTTCTGTGGCTACCATGGAGCAAGCCCGGATGGGCGATACAAGAAAGATAAGACCGGAGTTCACCCATGTCAAACGAGCAGCAGGCGTTATCTTCCGGAAGATTTGGCACGCACTCCACAGCCTCTCAAGGCCAGCGTGTGCTGGAGTACGGCCAGATGGACGTTTTCGCAGAGAGCACCCTGGAGGGCAATATGCTCGCAGTCTTTGCCGATGCGCGCGGTTTGACCGACGGGGAGATGCAGGCGCTGGCGCGCGAGACCAACCTGTCCGAGACGACATTCATTCTGCCGGGCGACCCTGAGGGGGAGCGGGAGAGGGGGGTGCGGGTGCGTATTTTCACCACGCGGGAGGAGCTGCCCTTCGCGGGCCATCCAACTCTGGGAACCGCCAGTTGGATCTGGTTGAATCATCAGGAGTTCCGGGGAGCAGCGGAGATCCGGCTGGATCTGAAGGTGGGCACCATTCCGGTGCGTTTCACCGTGCCGGAGCCGGGAACGGACGGTGTTTTTGCGGAGATGCGGCAGCGCGATCCCGAGTTTCTGGAAGTACATGATAAAAAGCAGGTTGCGGCAGCACTTGGGCTGGCGGCAGAGGATTTAAGCGAGGAATTACCGGTGCAGACCGTGTCCACTGGAATGCCGTTTTGCGTGGTTCCGCTACGGTCGCTCACGGTGGCAGCACGGTTGGCGTTGCCGCAGGATCTCTCCGAGAAGTACCTGAAGGAGCACGGCGCAAAATTCTTCTACTGCATCACGCCGGCGCATCCTGACTCGGGTGCGGACTGGCACGCCCGTATGCAGTTCTACGGCTCTGAGTATCCTGCGACGGGGTCGGCAGCCGGTTGCGCGATCGCGTATCTGGTGCGGCAGGGAAGGGCAGCATCGGGCCAGCGAATCGTGATCGAGCAGGGGATCGAGATGAAGCGGCCCAGCCGGATTCACGCTCATGCGATTCTGGCCGACGGTGCGGTGCGAGATGTTTACGTTGGAGGGCGCACCATAGAGGTTGCAAAGGGACGCTATTTCCTGCCGCGATGCACCCGATTTCAACAGGATGAACGTGCGTAAGCCCATTAGAGTGTTCACGATTCCTGCATACGGTGGAAGCGCAAGCACTATATCCGGCTATTTTCGCCTTTATTTCGCTGTTGCCAGCGCGGCCAGCGCTTCGTACTCTTGGCAAGCGTTCGCAGTTTGGAACACACTTTCGCCTATCGAACTGACAATTTGAGTTAGAGAAGGGCCGCTCTGTTTCAGTGCGCTTTTCCCTCGCATCCAGCGCATTGCACTGCATCGTGCGGCAGCCGTTTCTGCTGCCGCACGCATGCGCCCGCAGTGTAAGCAGGGTGCATGGAAGAGCGCTGGCAACCTGAGCGCAGAGCCCGGCCATTCTCTTTCCGCAGTCCTGCCCTCATGCGGCGGTGCGCGGCACTTCTTGCCCATGCGAGAAGACGACCAGGCTTTGCCTGCCGTCTGCTCAGCCTGGAGAAGGGCGCGGCTGCTCGCCGGATTCTGGGCAGGGCTGCGGACACCGACGAGCTTCGCGGGATGGTCCTCGTGCGCAATCACGCACACCCAGGGCCGCTCCGCATATCCGCTGTTGCGCCTAAACGGCCACGGCAGACTGGACCAGAACAGCAATGCGCCCGAAAAAGACAATTCTCTGTGTCGATGACAATGAGCAAACACTTTCTGTACGCAAGTTCCTGCTGGAGACGCGCGGCTATCGCGTGCTGACAGCGCAGAACCCGCATGACGCTCTGGAGATCATCGAAAGCGTGGGAGCAGCGGGGGGAATCGACCTGATCATCTCTGATTTGCTGATGCCGCAGATGGATGGCAATGAACTGATCCGGCGGGCGAAAGAGATCGCGCCGGGGCTGCCCACAATGCTGGTCTCCGGATCGGTGAAGGCGTTTGAGCGGGGAGTGACGGCGGACGCATTTCTGCCCAAAGGAGCGTGCGCACCGGCGGAGCTGCTGGAGCGCATCCGGCTGCTGGTGGCGCGCAAGCGGGGGCCGAAGAAGGCCACAGCGGCGCACGGTGCTTCGGACATCCAGCGGCATGGGCTGGATGAAGGCATGGCCGAGAGGATGCCGGAAGCTGTCGCGGTGGCTTCATGAGGACGACCCTTGTCTCCACATCGGAGCTGGCCGAGCATGGCGGCGATTGGCGCGTGTTCGATTGCCGCCACGAGCTTGCCGACCCGGAGAAGGGCGAGGCGCTGTATCGGCAGGGGCATATACCGGGCGCTCTGCATGCGCATCTTGACCGCGCTCTTTCGGGGCAAGCGACGGGGAAGAATGGCCGTCATCCACTGCCGGACCCAGCCGTTTTTGCCCAGTGGCTGGCCAGGGCGGGGCTGAAGAACACGGACCAGGTGGTGGCATACGACGATGCCAGCGGTGCCTTCGCGGCGCGTCTTTGGTGGATGCTGCGGTGGATGGGCCATGAAGCGGTCGCGGTGCTGGACGGCGGCTTCGCGAAGTGGGAGCAGGAAGGCAGGCCGGTGGAGACGAAGGCGCCAAGCTTTGCTCCGGGATCGTTCCACGGAACCGCGGATGACCGGATGCGGGTGGATGCGGAGCGCCTGCTGAGGAACCTGGGCCGGCCAGGTGAAGGCGATACGCTTCAGGCCGATGAAGCTGGCGCGCTGCAGGTGATGGATGCTCGCGCGGCTTCGCGATTTGCTGGCGAAGGAGAGACGCTCGATCCCGTTGGAGGCCATATTCCCGGCGCGCTGAACCGCCCGTATGCGCTGAATCTTGGGCCGCAGGGCACCTTCAAGCCTGGCGAGGAGTTGCGGTCGGAGTTCACCGCGCTGCTGGGCGGGACTGCGGCGGCGTCCGTGGTGTGCCAGTGCGGCTCCGGAGTGACGGCATGCCACAATCTGCTGGCCATGGAGATCGCAGGCTTGCGCGGAGCGCGGCTCTATCCGGGGTCGTGGAGCGAATGGTGCTCCGATCCGGAGCGACCTGTGGCCAGGGGCGAACAGCCCTGACCTGAGGGGAACAGCCCTGAGTTGAGGGA
>JAJZHR010000156.1 GCA_021810815.1 Acidobacteriota bacterium
GCCACGCCACCACCGGCAATATCGTTGTCAACGTCGGCGGCGCAGCTTCGAACGGTGTTCCCTTCACCGTTACGCCAACCACGATTGTCTTTGTCGCGACCAATGGCTCAGACAATAATTCTGGCACCTTCGCGGCGCCGTTCAAGACCTGGCGCGCTGCCTTCAACAGCATTACCTCTTGGGACAATTCCTCTCCCAAGCAGAACGCAGTCATCTATCTGGAGCCGGGCGTGGATGCCGCAACAGACGATGGCCGTGGCTACCGCGCCGCGATGTCCACCGACATTGGCGGAACCTCTCCCATCAAACAGATTTCAATTGTTGGCTACCCCGGAGGAACTGCAACCGTCGGCAGCAATCAAGTTGAGAACGGCATCCACGGATGGGCCAAGTACCTCACCATCGCCAATCTCACCATCACCGGAGTCAATTCCGCCATCGATGCAGAGAGCGGCGACATCCGCATCATCAACAACGACCTCTCCTGCCCTGAGCCGCCAGCCGGCCTTGGGGGAACGGCTTGCGTCCTTGGTGAAACAGGAAATGCTGCCGACACCTGGGTGTTCCAGGGAAACAGGGTCCACGACACTGGCGGAAATGTAGACAAAACCTATCATGCTGTCTATTTCTCCACCAATGCCAATCACGTTGAGGCGGGATGGAACAACATTGGAGAGAACTTCAAGGGCTACTGCCGCAGCATCCTGTTCCATTCCACTGGTGGCTCCAATCTTTACGATCTGCACGTCCACGACAACGTGATCACCGGAGGCTACTGCGATGCCATCGGCTTCGGCTCCGTCAACCCGTCGCAAGGCGTCGTTGAGGCGTACAACAACGTCATCTTCCACGTCGCCCTCGCTTCCAGCCCCTACGGTGTAGCCAACGAAGCCGGCATCGCCATTAATTCCGATCCTTCCGGCAGCACCAGCGGCACCGTGCAAATCTACAACAACACCGTCGTCGATGCTGGCAGCTACACACTGGACAACCAGAACGGCTGCTTCGGAATCGTCTACCAGGGCGCAGGCATGGCCCTCACCAACAACATCTGCGACCAACCCTCCAGCAGCCAGCCCTACATCGAGCCAGGCAGCCAGAATGTCACAGCCTCCCACAACCTCTGGTACGGCGCGGGCGCAGCACCCTCGATGGATTCTTCGTCCATCGTGGCCGCACCGGGCTTCTCCTCCACCGGCGACTACTCGCTCCTGTCCACCTCGCCTGCTATTGGCAAGGGTACTTCGACAAAAACCTCTCTGCGCGACATCGTAGGCACTCCGCGGCCCAATCCACCGGCCATCGGCGCATACCAATAACGCAGGGCACCCAGATAAAGAAAGGGGCCGCCAACCAGCGGCCCCTTTCGCAATGCTGCAGGGAGTGGTGATGCCTTAAGATTCTGGGCACGTCGTCGGTGTGCTGACGTGCGGCTGCCTGCTAACTGGCTGGCCATCTACTTTCCATTCCGCTTGACACCTCAGCTTCTAAAGTATTTTCGCTAATACCTGTTCCTTGAGGTGGCGTTCGCTGTCTGGCTCAAGATCTCTCCGACGCGGAGTTCGGCGATGGAGCGGACTGCATTTTCGAACTCTGCCATAGGGACAGGCCTTGCGAAGTAATAACCCTGCGCCTGATCGCAGCGGCGGTGGTGAAGGAAGGCGAACTGCTCGATGTTTTCAACGCCTTCGGCGACAACTTTGATCCCGAGCCCCTGGGCCATGGCGATGATGGCGCTTACGATGGCGCCAGCCTTGGGGTCCCGCGCGGCGCGATCGACGAAACTCCGATCGATCTTCAGGCGGTCGACGTTGTACTGCAAAATATAGGAGAAGCTGGAAAATCCCGTGCCGAAGTCGTCGATCGCGATCCGGATGCCGAGTTTGCGCAGTTGTTGCAATGTCTCGATATTGGAAGCCGAGTTGATCATCAGGGTATGTTCTGTGATCTCGATCTCCAGGCAGCCTGGCTCGAGGCCGGATTCCGCGAGCGCGCTTTGGACGAGAGCAGACAGGTTCTTCTGCCGGAACTGGCGCGGAGACAGGTTGATCGCGATGCTGATCTGCCTGCCGCATTGCTCCTGCATCTGCTTGCCTTCCATGCAGACAGTGCGCAAGGCCCACTCGCCTATGGGAACAATCAGGCCGGTGGTCTCGGCCAGGGGGATGAACAGATCCGGTGAGACGCTGCCGCGCCGGGCGTTTTCCCAGCGAAGAAGTGCCTCCATGCCGATGATCTCGCCGGTGCTGCAGCAGATCTGGGGCTGGTAGTGCAGGCATAACTCATTCCGCGCCAAGGCGTGCCGCAGGTCATCCTCCAGCGCAAGCTCTCCGCTGCTCTCCTCAAGCATGCTCTCTGTGAAGATGTGCAGGCCATTGCGGCCGCCGTCCTTCACCACGTACATGGCGGCGTCGGCGTTCTTGAGCAGGTGCTCTGCTTCCAGGCCGCAATCCGGGTAGATGCAGATGCCAACGCTGACCGTGATGTGCACCTCGCGGTTGCCGATCTGGGTCGGCGTGGCTGCTCTTTCGACGATCTGCATGCCGCAGCGCTTCACGTCAGCCAGGCTCTTGAAGTCCGTCATCACAATGACGAATTCATCTCCGCCCATGCGAGCGACGGTGTCTGTCTCGCGCACCGACGAAAGCAGCTTGCTGCCCACGGCGGTGAGCAGAGCGTCGCCGTCGGCGTGGCCGAGAGAGTCGTTGATGCGTTTGAAATGGTCAATGTCGAGCATGAAGACTGCGACCTTCTGGCCTTGACGCTGCGCGCGAAGGATGGCCTGCTGCAGACGGTCCATCAGCAGCGTGCGGTTGGCCAGTCCGGTGAGCTGGTCGTAGTGGGCCAGATGGCTTGCATGGTCGGTCAGCCTCTTGCGCTCGGTCACATCGCGACTGGTGATGGCGATGCCGTCGCCAAGCTTGACCACCTGGATGTTGATCCAGGTCGCTTGGATCATGTCGTCATCGATGAAGACCTCGCCGGTGAACGGCACACCCGTGCGGACGATCTCTCGATAGATCTCAATCAGCCCCGAGGAGACCATGAAGGGACGGACCTCTGTGAGGATTTTCCCAAGCAGCTTTTCGCGACTCGTGTTCAGGCGGCGCTCCGCATTGGCGTTCAGATACTTGAATCGGAAATCGACGATTGTGCCGGAGGAGTCGGGAACTCCATCGAAGATGTAGAAGTCGTCCAGGCTGCTCTCTGCCGCCGCTACAAACTGGTTGTGCTCCTTCTGCGCGAGGGCGGCGCCTTCCATCATGGCGCGCAGGCGCGGAAAGAACACGGCTGCGCCAATGGCAACCGCGATCGAACTGAGCGCCTGGATCAACGACAGCCTGGGCGTGAGCCAGCGCAGTTGCGGCCACAGAACGGCGTAGCCAATAGAGCGCTCCACCGCGAAAACGAGGATGAAGAGAAAGGCAAGGTAGCTGGTGGGGCCGAATGGAAGCTTGTTGCGCAAGGAGTATGCGACGCGACCCATGAGAACCACGCACGCAAGGCAGGCGAGCCACGCAGCCAGGTCGGCGAACAACCCGAAATGCGCATCGCCCCGAGCGATAGCATTCCAGAAGCCGTGATGGAAAATTGCAATCGACTGGCTGAGAGGACGTGTGAGCAGGATAAGCGCAGTTGGAGCAAGCAGAATACAGAAAAGCATCACCCGCGCTCTTTGTGAAGTCGGGTAGATACTTTTCACCTGAGGCTCCAGGCCGTCATCCAGCCGCAGAAATTCAGCTCTGCCAAAGAGCGCGGCAGATATTGAATTCGCAGCAGACCTTGAATCTGCTGCAATACGCCAGGAATTTGTAGAAGAAGATAAGGGATTCGCACTGTGGTTTTGGGCGAAGGAGGCCCGGAGCCGAGAAGCAGATCTCGTTTCGCGCCAGTCAGGTCGCCTGCGCTATCCCGATTTAGTGTGCGATGTTGCACTTGCCCAGCATCGATAGGCATAAGTTCCCTGGAACCATGAGAAATATCCATGGTCAATGCCTGTGTTGTCAATTCCGCCCCGCTGCTTGTTGGAAGAGTATCCCAATAAAAATAACTGGTTGCCTCCATCTCGGACTGTCATCCACCGAACAATATTTGATTGGATGAAATAGTGTGGAAGGGAATGCGGTTCGTCCAGTGCCCGAGCATGGGCAGCGATGCTGACGATCGCATACAGCAACCCGCGTTCCGCTCCAGAATCGAAGGTCGCTGTCTTGCCTGCTCTGCTCGCGAACGAAACAGCGTCGGCCAACGCTCGCAGGGCAGTGCTGTTCCCCGCCATCATCACATGAAATGCAGCGGGCTTTGAGCCCCTGGGGCCTGCATGTGTACTCGATCAGACAAGCGCGCTACAGATGCAGGATGCCGCGTTGCAGCGCGATCACCACGGCCTGGGTCCGGTCGCTCGCTCCCAGCTTCATCAGCATCACACTCACGTGCGACTTCACCGTTGTCTCGCACACGTTGAGCGCCACTCCGATCTCCTTGTTGCTCTTCCCGGCGATCAGCAGCGAGAGAACTTCCTTCTCCCTTGGGGTCAGTTGCGCGCCCACAGGGCGCGAGGCCAGCGCGTTGGCCATCGGCGTGGGAACGAACCCCTCCCCCGCGTGGACGCGCCGCAGCGCCTTGATCAGGTCCTCATGCGGCATCCCCTTGATGAGATAGCCCTGCGCCCCGCTCTTCAGCGCCTGATGGATGTCCTCGTCCCCCTCGTAGGTGGTCAGGACCACGAAGCGCGCCTTTGGAGAGATGGCGCGGATGGAGCGGATCGCATCCACGCCGCTCATGCCGGGCAGTCGCAGATCCATCAATGTGACGTCGGGCTGATGCTCGCGGAAGAGTGGAATCGCCTCTTCCCCGCTGCCTGCCTGCGCGACCACGGTCATGTCGGAGCGAGCGCTGATGATGGCGTGGATGCCGACGCGCACAATGGGGTGGTCGTCGACGATAAGGACGCGTATGGCCTCATTTTGCTTCATGTCAAAGCCTCTATTTTGGGCGGCGCCATCGGCCTGCATGGCACCTTGAACCAGATTTGTGTTCCGCCGCCGGGCGTGCTGGCCAGGGCGAACGAGCCCTTCATGCGCTCGACGCGCTCCCTCATGCCGATCAGTCCGTAGTGGCCCGAGTCCCGGCCAGACACCGCCTGCGGGTCGAACCCGCGTCCGTCGTCCGACACCCGCACGTCGAGGCTGTCGTGGCCAAAGTCGATGCGCAACGTTATCACAGAGGGGCTGCCGTGGTGCACCGCGTTGTAGAGCGCCTCGCGGGCGACCATGAGCAACTCGCGCGCTTCGGCGGTGCCGATGGAGTAGGGTTGGCCGCTTGATTCGCAGACCACCTTTGCATGCGCCTCCTTGCCAATCTCGTCCGCCAGAGATACCAGCAGCGGCCCGATCTCCGTCGTCAGTGTCTCATCCTGACGAAGGTTCCACAGTGCCCGCCGGGCGTCGTCGAGCGTCAACCGCAGTTGCGCCCTGGCGTAGTTCAGCAGGCTTGATCGCCCCTCGCTTGCCACTTCGGCCTGGCTCGAAACCCCCTCCAGCAGGGTGGAGACGCTGACGCACCCCTGGATCAGGGTGTCGTGCATCTCGCGGGCCACGCGCGTGCGCTCCTCCAGCACCGCGTCGAACCGCAGACGCACCTGCCGCAGCCGCCGCAAATGGGATATCCAGATGATAGCGCCCAGGCACAGCACGCAGCACAGCATGAACCAGGGAGATCGGTAGAAGTAGGGGTTCTGCTGGACGGCCAACGAAGCCTCGGACATCTTCGACGGATCGTCCGTGTTGAAAGCAACGACGCGGAACCGGTAGCTGCCCGGCGGCAGGTTGGTGTAGTACACCTGGCGCAGCCCCTCCGCGTCCGCCCACTCCTTGTCAAAGCCCTCCAGCTTGTAGCGGAAGCGTATGTCCTCCGGCGACCGCAGGGACACAGCGGTGTAGTCGAACTGCACCTTCCTGCTGTCCGGCCTCAGCTCCAGGTTCGCCGTTGGCGCGCGCTCCAGTCCATCCACCAGCACCTTGTCGATCACCACCGGCGGCGGCTCCTCCCGCTGGCCGCCCACCGCCGAAAGATGCACCGCCCCCTTGCCGGTCGGGAACCACACCCCGTCGGCTGCCAGCACGCCGGCCGGCTGCCTCCCGCCATAGATCTCCGTCATC
>JAJZHR010000157.1 GCA_021810815.1 Acidobacteriota bacterium
GAACATGGCACGGATGCGGGCGATCGAGAACCACCGCTGGTTGCTGCGCTCGACCAACACTGGCATCACCGCCAGCATTGATCCCTATGGCCGGGTGATTCTGTCGGCGCCGCGCCATGTGCGCACTTCTATCGCTGTGCAGTTCGGCTACGAAAACGACCTTACTTTCTACACGCTCCATGGCGACGTATTCGCATACTTGTGCGCGCTGGCGACACTGGTTTTGGCGGCCTTTGCCCTCTCTGGCCTCGAAGCGCAGTGAGAGGAAGCCTCTGCATTGGACGGCTTGATTCCGGCGTCTCAAAGTTCAGAGATTCCTTGTTCAGGGATTTTATTGAGGCGCCAGATTCCCGGGTGTCCCATCCATGGGGAAGCTCTGCGGGCGGCTTGTGCGGAGACTCCTTTGCGGTCTCATCCCGCAAGGGCGGGACGGCACAAAAGGCAAGGGGGATGCGTCCGCCGTCTGCGCGCGATTTCCATTAGAATCGGGAGTGTGCGCAGATGCACGCGCAACTTCAGCAAGAAGACAGGTCCCCGCCAACACTATGTTGAGTGATCTTGAGTTCGCCTACGCTCCCGTGCGCGACAAAGTCCGCGACCTGCGGGAGTATCTTTGACGCCGCACGCCTGCGCAAAGAGCTAGTTTCCATTGAACAGAAGGTGGCCGACCCTGCGCTGTGGGCCGATCCTGCCAAGTCGCAGCCGCTGATGCGCGAGCGCAAGCGGCTGGAGTCGCTGCTTGCCGACGACGAGAAGCTCGCCGGGCACACTGGCGACATCGACTCCTACTTCGAGCTGGCTCGCGAAGGCGAAGCTGTGGAAGCGGACCTGGCTCGGGAAATCGACGAGCTTGGCAAATACGCCGAGGCGCTGGAGTCTCGCACCATGCTCTCTGGCGAGACCGACATGCTGAACGCTATCGTGACGGTGCATCCGGGCGCTGGCGGCACGGAGTCGCAGGACTGGGCCGAGATGCTGATGCGGATGTATCTGCGCTGGGCCGAGCGCGAAGGCTACAAGACGGAAATCGACGAGATCCAGGATGGCGACGAGGCGGGCATCAAGTCCGCGACTTTCACGATCACGGGCGACTACGCCTATGGCCTGCTCTCTGGCGAGACGGGCGTTCATCGGCTGGTGCGCATTTCGCCCTTCGACCAGGCGAAGAGAAGGCATACGTCGTTCGCGAGCGTGTTCGTGTCGCCGGAGATCGACGACTCGATTGTGGTGGACATCAAGCCGGACGACCTGCGCGTGGACACCTACCGCTCCGGCGGCAAGGGTGGGCAGCATGTGAACACGACCGACTCCGCCGTGCGCATCACGCATATCCCGACAGGCATTGTCGCGGCCTGCCAGAACCAGCGCTCGCAGCACAAGAATCGCGAGAAGGCGATGAAGATGCTGCGCTCGCGGCTGTACGAGTACGAGCTGGACAAGAAGAAGGCCATCTCGCGGAAGCTCGAAGACACCAAGCTGGAGATCAATTTCGGATCGCAGATCCGCTCCTATGTGCTGCAGCCCTACCGCATGGCGAAGGACCTGCGCACGCGCGTCGAAGTGGGCGATGTGGACCGCGTGCTCGACGGTGATCTTGCGCCTTTTATCCGCGGATATTTGAAGATGCGCCGCGAGGGGAACCTTCCGGCTGCCATCGAGGAGGACGACGATGTCTAATGCGTTGACGATGAATTCCCCTGAATTGATTCGAGATATTCTCACTTCCGCGAAAACAATTGCCGTCGTTGGCCTGTCGGACAATGCTGCCAAGCCGAGCCATAGCGTTTCCGCCTATTTGCAGGCACACGGCTATCGCATCCTGCCGGTCAATCCGAGCGCCGAGACGGTGCTTGGCGAGAAGAGCTACGCTTCGCTGGCCGACCTGCCGGAGAAGCCCGATGTGGTGGATGTGTTCCGGCTGCCGAAGTTTGTGCCGGAGATCGTGGACGAGGTGATTCGGTTGGGAATCAAGAACCTGTGGTTGCAGCTGGGTGTGGTGGATGCAGAGGCAGCGGCGCGCGCGGAGGCGGCAGGCGTCCGGGTGGTGATGGATCGCTGCATGCTGATCGAGCACAGGCGTTTGGGGCTGGGAAGATAAGTTGCAACTGCACGGGCGCTTCTACAATCGAATGCAGTGAGAGACTTATTCTATGAAGACTTTCCGCGTTTTCGCCGCTGCGCTTCTGCTGTGGTTCGCCTGCGGCTTCGCTGTGGCGCAGCTCCCCACCTTTGGCGACGGACGCACGGCGAGCGCCAAGGCGGCCCATCTCACAGTTGAGGTGCTTTCCTCTGAACTGGCGGTTGCGCCGGGGGAGGATATCCACGCCGGCGTTTATTTCAAGCTCGACCCCGGCTGGCATGTTTACTGGGTGAACGCGGGCGACTCGGGCGAGCCGCCGAGTGTGCGCTGGACGCTGCCCTCTACCATCACTGCGGAGAGCCTGCAATTTCCCACGCCGAAGCGGCTGCCACTGGGCCCTTTGATGGATTTCGGCTATGAGAACGAGGTGCTGTTCCCGGTCACGCTGCACACCTCGCGCTTTCTCCATGTCGGTCGCGGCCTGCAGATTCCTGCGCAGGTGAACTGGCTGGTCTGCCGCGAAGTATGCATTCCGGGCCGCGCGAATCTCATGCTCGCACTGGGGACCGTCGCCAGCCACTCCATCACAGACACGCCGAAGCTGACGCTGTTCGAGAGGCTCGGCCTGAATCCTCAGCCGCTGCCGTCCACCGCTCGGCTGACCGTGCGCATGGACCCCAATGGCTTCATCTTCACGCTGCGCACCGGAGCGCGCCTGTCGTCGATGGAGTTCTACCCGCTGGACAAGGATTTGATTGTCAACGCGGCGCCGCAGCCGGTGGAGCCGCTGTTCAATGGTGCTCGTCTGCGGGTGCAGAAGGCGGATACGGTGAAGGCGATGCCGGCGAGCGTCCGCGGGCTGCTGAAATTGCCGGACGGGTCGGCGTACAGGATCGACGCCCCGGTGACTGCGGCTGTCGCCAGCAGAATCGCTCCCCCGCCGCACCTGAGCCTTATCGCCTACGTCGCTCTGGCGTTCCTCGGCGGCATCATCCTGAACCTGATGCCCTGCGTGTTTCCGGTGCTGTTCCTGAAGGGGCTGGCTCTGGTGCATTCCTCGCACGAGGAGCGCACGACGGTGCGGCTGCACGGCGTGGTCTACACGCTGGGGATATTGGTCTCCTTCTGGGCGATTGTAGGAGTTCTGCTGGGCCTGCGCGCCAGCGGCGACCAGTTTGGCTGGGGCTTCCAGTTGCAGTCGCCGGCATTCATCGCGGTGCTTGCTTCGTTCCTCTTCCTGTTCGCTCTGTCGCTGGCGGGCATGTTCGATATGGGGCTTTCGCTTACCCGCACGGGAGACTCGCTGGCGCAGAGGGGCGGCTATACCGGCAGCTTCTTCACGGGAGTGCTGGCAACGGTGGTCGCCACCCCCTGCACTGCTCCGTTCATGGGAGCGGCCATCGGATTCGCCCTGGCGCAGTCCAGTGTTGTTGCTCTGCTTGTGTTCACGGCAATCGCGCTGGGTCTCGCGCTGCCGTATCTCGCGCTGAGCCTGCACCCGGCGTGGGTGCGCCTGCTGCCGCGTCCCGGCGCCTGGATGGAGGTGCTGAAGGAACTCACCGCTGTGCCGCTCTTCGCCACCGTCATCTGGCTGGTGTGGGTCTACGGACGGCTGTTCACGGGGGCGCGGGCCGGTGTGGATGCGATCGACCTGCTGCTGCTCTGCTTCCTCGTCCTCGCAATTGCCGGATGGGTGATGCGCCGCTGGCCCGGAAAGTTATATTCCGCGGTTGCTGCGTTGCTGATCGTCGCTGCTGCGCTCGCCATTCCGCTTGCGCCCCACAGAACGTCCGCGATCAAGTGGCAGCCGTACTCTCCGGAGAAGCTGGTCGAGTTGCGTGCCATGGGCAAGCCGGTGTTCATCGACTTCACTGCCGCGTGGTGTCTGAGCTGTCAGGTCAACGAGCGGCTGGTGCTGGACTCGCCCGAAGTGCAGCGGAGGTTCGCCGACTATGGCGTTCAACTGGTGCGCGCCGACTGGACCCAGTACGACCCGAACATCACCCAGGAGTTGTCAAAGCTGGGCCGCAGCGGAGTGCCGACCTATGTCATCTATCCCGCAGGAGCGCAGTCGCAGCCGGATGTGCTGCCGGAGGCGCTGTCAAAGGGCATTGTTCTCGATGAGCTGTACAAGCTGAAGAAGTAGGGCCGCTCCGACTCGCGGAGAACTTCAACGTTTGCTTTGGCGAATGCGCGCGATCTCTTCCATGCGCTGCGCGAGCAGCTTCTCGCGCCCCTCGTTGGTCGGCTGATAGTATTTCCGTCCGGCGAGGCTTGGCGGCAGGCATTCCATGTCCGCCACTCGGCCCTCCACATTGTGCGCGTACTGGTAGTCCTTCCCGTAGTCCAACTCCTTCATCAGCCGCGTTGGAGCGTTGCGCAGATGCAGCGGCACGGGCTCGGCGGCGGTGCGCTCAATGTCCGCATGCACCGCTCCGTAGGCTTTATAAACAGCGTTCGACTTGGGAGCCAGCGCGAGATAGACGACCGCCTGCGCCAGAGCGAGGTCGCCCTCCGGCGGGCCGAGGAAGTGCAGGGCGTCCCTCGCTGAGAGGCAGAGATTGAGCGCCTCGGGAGCAGCCAGGCCGATGTCCTCGACGGCCATTCGGACCACGCGCCGCGCCACGTACATGGGATCTTCGCCGGCGGTCAGCATGCGGCCCAGCCAGTAGAGGGAAGCGTCGGCGTCGCTGTTGCGGACGGATTTGTGGAGGGCGGAGATCAGGTCGTAGTGCTGCTCCCCCTTCTTGTCGTAGAGCAGGACGCGCTTTTGCAGGGCCACGGCCGCAATCTCTTTGGTGATGGTTCCTGGCTTGGCGGCTTCTGGGTTGATGGTTTCTGGGCCCTCTCCTTGGGCCACCCGGGCCGCGACTTGGGCCGCTATTTCGAGAGCGTTGTAGGCGAAGCGAGCGTCGCCGCTGGCATAGGCAGCGATGGCGGCCAGGGCAGCGTCGTCGGCTTGCAACCCGAGTGTTCCGAGGCCGCGTTCCCGATCCGCAAGAGCCCGCCGCAGCAGGCCGATGATCTGCTCCTCGCTGAGCGCGAGCAGGGTGTAGACGCGGCAGCGGGAGAGCAGCGCGGAGTTGATTTCGAACGAAGGATTCTCCGTGGTTGCGCCGATCAGGCGGATGGTGCCGCGCTCGACGTAGGGGAGGAATGCGTCCTGCTGCGCCTTGTTGAAGCGATGAATCTCGTCGATGAACAGAATGGTGCGCGAGCCGAACCCGGCGGCCTTCTCCGCCTCCACCATCACCTGCTTGATCTCCTTGATGCCGGAGAGTACGGCGGAGAATTCAATGAAGCTGGCCTGCGTCGCGTGGGCGATGATTTTGGCCAGGGTCGTCTTGCCCACTCCCGGAGGCCCCCAGAAAATCATGGAGACGGCCTCGTCGCTCTCGATCTGCAGGCGCAACGGCTTGCCGGGAGCCAGCAGGTGCTCCTGGCCGGAGTATTCCTCCAGCGTGCGGGGGCGCATGCGCTCCGCCAGGGGGGCCTGGGTCGCTCGCCGCAAGTTCTCAACCGGTGCTGTGTCGAAAAGGCTCATTGGAATTCGATCAGGCTCATTGGAAATCGGGAAACGCAATCATCCACCCAGCAGGGTGGGACTGGCTTGATTCAGTCCGGGTGCCACCATCCTTTCGATGCACTTGCCGAAAAGAGCGGGACTCGAACAATGATCGCATTGGCGACAACAGGCAGCACTGCAGTCCTTCGCAGCCTCTGGATGCGCCGATTACCCAGGGTTGGCACCGGAGGAGTCCTTGCGCTGCCGCGCCGCCTCATACAGCAGCAGGGAACCGGCTACGGCGGCGTTCAGGCTCTCCACAGGGCCGGGGCAGGGAATTGCGACGCGTTCATGCGCCAGCGCGAGCAGCTCCGGCGGCAGGCCGGCGCCTTCGTTGCCAATGAGAACGGCAACGGCGGTTCTCAGGTCTGCATGTTCGACGGGCGTTCCGTCCATGGTCGCCGCCAGCAGCCGGACCCCCATGGATTGCAGCCAGCGCAGATCGTCCATCGTTCCAAGGACCACCGGAAGCCGAAAGGTCGACCCGGCCGAGGAGCGTAACGCCTT
>JAJZHR010000158.1 GCA_021810815.1 Acidobacteriota bacterium
CCTCCTTCTCGGCACCCAGGCTCCATTCTCAAAGAACTCCTCGTCGATACTCTCGATGCCAACGATGGGTGGCCCAGGCTCGTCTGTCGAGAAGGCGACCTGCGCATCTCCGCTGCCGATCGCCAGAAATTCGTTTGGAGCTGTTTGAAGGAACATTACGCCGGTGCGTGCTCTGGCTACGGATGCGCTTCCGGCCCTGGTGATGGTAGCTGTGTAGTCACCAATGGATACCCTTGCAGAGCGTTGCGCGTCGCCTTCGATAAGTGCTGCAGTGAGACCTCCTGATTCCTGCTTTTCCAGAATCATAGGCGCGAGCCTGGACAGATCGGTGTACATATAGCTCAAGGCGCTGCTATCCATGTGCTCTGTTGGATTGGTGATGCCCGCAAGATCAAGTGGAACGTTGCCTTGATCATCGATGCCAAACGCAGAGAAGCCTATGGCTGACAAGCGACCAATGGCGTAGAGCGCATTGGCGGCTCCGGCTGCGCCGCCTTGTGCCTCTGGTATGAACAGTGGGTTGCCGGGGCGCGCGTACCAGTTCGCCCATTGCGCAAATTCATTGAAGTAGATGTCGGGAGAAAAGAAATCGAGAGATGGCGCTCCCGCGCGCCACAGATCCATCGAATGCGGCAGCGGGCCGCCGCTGTTATATTGTCCCGGCTCGTAGTTTGGCCGAATCAACGCAGCATTCGCGTACATCGGTATCGGATATTCCGCCTTGCCTGCTGCTGCTACGTGCTCGATGTAGGTGGCGTAGTGCCATGCCATGAAGAGGTCGTCTGTCAGAGGAGTCTTGCCGAATACTTCCTGCCATGTCCCTGCAGACTTGGCACCTTCCGCCTCCCAGGCTGCGCGAAGCTCCGGGTTCAATGCCGTGCGGTGCTTCTCAAGATAGTTGGTGAGGGTTGAGGGCACAGCAGCAATGAAAGAAGCATTGGCGGCAGGTGAATGGTCCCGCGATTCCGGGATCACCCCAACCTCATTTTCGACCTGCACCATCAGGACGGTATGCGCATTCCCATCCGCGTCTCTCAGGTGGCGCATCAGATTCGCGAAGGCATGCGCATCCGCGTCCCGGACAGCCGTGCTGAAAGGAGATAGCCGCTCTGTGCCCATGCCATTGCTCATCTGGACGCGGGGGAAGCGCTCAGTATTCGTCTTGACCCATGCCGGCGCGTAACTGGAATACGTGTTCTTCCAGGCACCAAACCACAGAACTACAAGTTTGAGATGGTTCCTGCGGGCGCCTTCGAGGAGACCATCCACGCAACTGAAATCGAATTTTCCTTCCTCAGGTTCGATCATCTCCCAAGCGACGGGCAACAACACCGTGTTCAGGTGCATCGCGACCAGCCGCGGCCAGACGGACTTCATATATTCGATGCTGGACGAGCTGGAGTTATGCAGCTCTCCTCCGAGCACCAGAAAGGGTTTGCCATCAACCATGAGTTGGGTCGCGCTCCCGCGTTTCTCAAGATGTGGCATGCCTCCTGTAACAGATGTCGGAGGAATCGAGGAAGCCCCAGGCTTCCCGCCCAGAGAGGGCGCTCCGTTACCGGCTGCCTCGCTGTGCCGTTCAGCCATATTAGAGGCCGGCGCTTGAGAATGACCTGTGGCAAACGGAGAAACTGCAAGAAGGATGGATAAGAGCGAAGTCCGAAGACGATAGAGCACTAGCAACTCCATGCAGCGGTTGAGGTTACCTGGTGGAGCGGGACTCTCATCCCGCTCCGCTTGGATTTTTTTGAGCGTTACCAGTGTGTCAGAAGCTCGCCCTTGAGCTTAGACGGAGTGTTCGTTGGCATTGGAACCTGTGATGATGCCGAAATGCATGCCAACGAAGCCGCGACTGTGCTTCTCGCGCTAGAACTTCACACTGGCCCCCAGCCACACGGTTCGATTGCCGGGATCCGGACCGAAGTAGCCGCCCGGCTGGGCGCCGCCGGTGATAACGCCGAAGTTGTTATTGGTGCCGGTGCTGCACAACTGCCCGCTGCTCCCTATCAGACCAGGAGTTGTGGCGCTTGCGGGACAAGAGGAGTTCGGGTTGGCGAAGTGAGGAGTGTTGGTGAGGCCGAAGGCGTCGGCTCGAACCTCGAGCGTGGCCCACTCCTTCACCTTGAAGTCACGCACCACGCTTAGGTTCGCGCTGAAGTAGCCTGGACCGCGGAACTCGTCGCGATTCGTGTTGCCGTAGTGAGCGGTAGCCGCGCTGGTAATCAGAGGGGCTGCAAAGGAGCTCGGGGCGAAGTATTCGCAGCTGGGGTCTCCCAGGGCACAGGTCACGCCTGTGCGCGGGGGCCTTCCATGCGTCAGGTGGAAATGGCCCACAAGGTCGGCCGTTTGTCCGGAGCCGTTCGCGTTCAGGTTGCCGCCCGCGCCGACCGTAAATGGCACGCCGCTCATGGCGCTGATCACAGGGTTGATCAGCCAGCCACCGAGAATCGAGCCAGCGAAGCCGGTCTTCAACCATGGCCCGTCTTTCCCAAATGGCAGCGCCATCACGCCGGAGATCTCAAGATTGTTGGTCCGGTCGAAGCTGGCCGGCGCATAGTTCTTGCTCCAATACGCCGGATAGGGGAAGGCAAGCCCGCCCAGATCCTCATTGTCCGCGTAGCTCATCGCCTTGGACCACGTATAGACAACGTTGAGATTCGAGCCGCCGGCGAACCTGTAGGCCAATTGAGTCTGCAGCGAATCGTAGCGGTTGTGCTTGAAGGGATTCAGCTCGTTGATCCCTCCGGTATAGTTCGCTCCGTACTTCTGGCTCAGAAGGCCTCCCGCGCTGCCGGTGCCCGGCGCTGAAGCGTTGGCGTTCATATTCACGACCGGCCGCACCTCGTAGGTGCCGACGTAGCCAATGGTCAGCGTAAGGTTGTTCCGCAGCTCTTGCTCGATGGTGGAGTTGTAGGAGTTGATGAACCCGCGTTTGAAGGGATTTGGAATGGTCGTCGTGCTGATGCTGGTCGGCAGCCGGATGGAGCCGGAACTCAGATTGGGCAGCGGCGCAAGCACGATTCCGGTTGGCACGGAGTAGCTTCCGCTACCCAGACCGGTGGCGTTCAGGCCTGTCAGGCTCGCTGCGGGAATGAAATCCGCAGGATTGGCCGGAACGTTGGTATCGAGGAGCACGGATGGATAGGAGTTCATAAGAACGTGCCAGGTGTACGGATCCTCGCTCATCCCATAGCCGGCCCGAACCACCGTCGTGGACGTAAGGCGATAGGCAGCGCCCAGGCGCGGCAGAAACTGTCCGAATCCCACGTCGATGCCGTCGTTGACCGGAACGTTGCCGTATCCGCCGATGAGGACGTTCCCTGTGGCCAGGTCAAGATAGCGAAGCCCCTTGCCATTGTCGCTGTATCCGAAGGGGTAGAACTCCCAGCGCACTCCCAGCGTTAACGTCAGCTTGGGAGTCACCTGGTAATGGTCTTGCAGGTACCCCGCCCACTGCGACCAGCGCATCGCGGTCGGGTTGAAGAGAGCTCTTGCCTTGCCGGTTCCGCTGGGCAGGCCGAGAAGGAAATCTGCCCAGGAATGAAACCATGTCGGCGTGGACCCCTGCAGATCGCTGACGAAGCCATTGAACTCGAACGCACCGCGGGGCTGTTGAAAGGTGCCGCCCTGCGGCTGGAAGTGGTTGATCTGGGCGTGGTTCCACTCAACTCCGCCACGGAAGGCATGCCTGCCCTTGTTCCAACTGACGTTCGCTCCGGTTACAAATTGCTGATCGCGGAACAGGAACGGGTTCGCGGGTTGGGCATTGCCCACGCTTGCGCCGATTTCATTGCCAGTGCCCGGAGGCGTACTGCCGGTGGGGAAGACGAAGCCAGGAAACCCGTTATAGAGGCTTGGGTCCCCGGTAGCGCCCGCGCCATTGGTCCCGGGGATATTCAACTGGGTGAGTCCTCTTGCCGTACCGAGATCGAAGGTAGATCCCAGCCGCTGGCGGGTGAAGCCGAAGTTCCAATCGAGCAACAGAGCAGGGGTGAACGCGTGGGTGGCTCCAAGGCCGACGTTCTGGACCAGCCCGGGGGCGTTGCCAAGCTGCCCGCCATTGGTTGCATCTCCAACAGCGGCTCCAAGGAGAGGCGGGTCGAACGCCAGGGTCTTGGAAAAGCTGTAACGCCCGAACACCGTGGAGTCCTGGTTCGGCACATACGTGATCTTGAAGTCTGCGTTGTCGCGGTTGAAAAGAGCGGTTCCGCTGCCCGTCCAGTTGTTGGTGTCGTTGGCGGTTGAGAATTCCTGCGAAGCCAGGGGCTGCAACAACTGGACCATCGCCAGAGCGGCAGGATCAATCCGGCCCGGGCAAATGACATTTGGCGTGCCGTTGCAGGAGACCTGCTTCTTGTTCGCTCCGTGCTGGTCGCCTGTCGCAGGGTCGTAGATGATAGGGCTTCCCGGCAGATTGCGGAAGTCGCCCTTCATCATCGCCGCAGTCGGAAGCGTCCGGGTATCTGGTCCTGCCAATTGCCGCTGCGTCGTGCGCTCATAGTCGCCAAAGAAGAACAGCTTGTCCTTTTTGATCGGGCCGCCGATGCCACCGCCAAACTGGTTCTGGTTGTTCCGGTTCTTCTTGGGATAGATCTTGGGGTCGGTCTGGAAGTAGTTCCGCGCCGCAAAGTTCTGGTCCGTGTGGTATTCGTGGGCTTCGCCGTGGAAGCGGTTGGTGCCTGACTTGATTTCCACATTGACGGCGGCGCCGCCGGCCATTCCCTGCTCAGCATCGAACGAGTTGGTCACCACATTGACCGCCTGGATGGCGCCAGCCGGTGGAACGTAGGCCACATTGGCTGGCAGGTATGGAAACGAGTCCTGCGCTCCATCGATGCGCGTATTGACTCCCTGCTCCGAAAGCCCGTTCACGTTGGTATTGATCGCCCTCTGCGGGTTGCCGGCGAGCGAGTTGGTCTCCGCTGTCAATCCTGCGCCCGGGATAGTCCGCAGCAACTCCTGGAAGTTTGCTCCCTGGGAACCCATGATGGGCAGATTCTCGATCTGTCGCGACGTGATGTCGGTATGGACATCGGCGGTGTCGGTTTGCAGGAGCGGCGCCTCGGTGGTGACGATGACGTTTTGCGTCGCAGAGGCCACCCTGAGTTGCGCGTCGACGCGGGCGATTTCATTTGCGAGGACAAGCACGCCGGAGGTTTCCTGCGTGGAGAAGCCTGTCCCGATGATGCTCACTTTGTAGGTGCCCGGAAGAAGGGCAGTGAAGCGATAGATGCCGCTTGAGTCGGAAGTCGTCGTCTGGCTGACTCCGGTTTGGACCCCCAATGCGGTTACATGGGCGCCGGACAATGCCGCACCGCTGGACTCGGTCACCGTGCCCGTAAGCGAGCCGTAAAGCACTTGGCAAAACGAGCTTGGCCCTGTTGCCAGAACGGCTAGCAACAGGGCAAACAAGAATGCAAGCCGCAATCCTGCCCTCAGACGATTCTGCGTGCGAGCCATGGATGTAGGCTCGGGCTTCCCGCTGTTGACGAGAGAATAGATCACTTGGGCCGGTTCAGTGCTGCTGAAGTTATGTTTCTGTGTCATATTTTTCTCCGAAAATGAACTGCACTGGCTATTGGAAGGTGCTTTGCGGCCCGATAGGCACAGGCGGGGTGTTGAGGAAACTTGATTTAGTACGCGACCCGAACGATACGGAAGCGATGCGACGACAGGAATGGTACAGATGTACCATTGCGTCGGCCGCCGACCGTTTGGCGAGATGGCAGGGAACCGCCAAGGCTGAAGCTCGATATACTTTGCACCAATACTCAGCACCGGGTTGAGCAACGTCGAATTCCCGGGCGCAACCACAACTATGAGCCGATTCAACACCATCGCATTGGTTCTCACGGTAGCCTGCGCGCAGATCGCCTGCGGTTGCCGCGAACAACCGCCTACCGTAGGCGTGATCCCAAGGACTACCGGAACCTTGCTTTGGGAGCCGATGCACCTGGGCGTGGCGGAGGTCGCGCGAGCCAACGGATTGCACGTCTACTGGAATGCGCCTGCCGACGAAGGCGATACCGAGAAGCAACTCAGCCTCATCAGCCAATCGCTGAGCAGGCGATACCGGGGCTTGATCCTGGCACCCGATGAAACACTTGCATCCCGAAGCCTTGTTCTACGGGCGGCAAAAG
>JAJZHR010000159.1 GCA_021810815.1 Acidobacteriota bacterium
CGCTGCAGATCGCGCGGACCATTGCGGGGATCGCTTCCGGGGGAGCGCTGAAGCGGCCGCATCTGGTGTTCCCGGATGAAGTGCCGGCAGAGTACGCAGAGGCGTTCTCCGGCTCCGGCGACAAGAACGTGACCATTTCTCCGCAGACCTGGGAGACGATCACCGAGGGCATGGCAGCGGCGACCGGGCCGGGAGGAACGGCGGGAGCGGCGCACATCGAAGGCGTGGACTTCGCGGGCAAAACGGGGACCGCGCAGGTGATGAGCCATGACGCTCTGGCGCGCTCGGGCGGAGGCCACAAGACGGTTCCGAATGCGTGGTTTGTCGGCATCGCTCCGCGCCGCAATCCGGACATTGTGGTGGCAGTGCTGTGGGAGAACGGCGATTGGGGTGCGAACTCGGCCAAGCTGGCAGCGCAGGTGATCGAGGCGTATGTGAACAAGCAGCGGCGGCTGGCGAACAATGTCCGCATCGCAGAGGTGAAGGCTCCGGACACGAAGCAGCCCCCATTGCAGGCACAGCCGCCTGGGCAATAGGTTTTGAGGCAGGTAAAGGGCCACAAGCCCATCCCTTCAAGTTCAAGGCTGGGCTGAATCGTAGCTTCGTTAGACGGTTTGGATGGTCTCGGGCGCCAGGACCGCGTTGTGCGGAAAGAAGAGCATGAAGACGGTTCCGTTCACGGGGCCGTTGCCATTGTGCGGGCGGCTGCGAACGGCGATGATGCCTTTGTGCTTTTCTACGATGCCCGCGCTCACCCAGAGCCCAAGGCCCGTTCCCGTCGCCTCTTTGGTGGTGAAGAATGCTTCGAAGATGCGGGCGCGCACAGCCTCGGTCATACCGCTGCCGTTGTCTGCCACGCAGACGCGCACACCAGGCTTTCCATAGGTTGGGCCTTCCTTCCAGCAGAGGGATTCGCGGATGGAGAGGATCACTCGGCGACCTGCGGCGTGGACCGGGTCGCCGGGGCGGGAGGCGTCCAGGATTTTATGGTGTGCTCCGTTCTGGATGCCAGGATCGACCTCGTCCGCGTATGCATCCGGAGTTCCCTCCTGTCGCGCCGCATCGAGGGCGTTGCTGATCAGGTTGGCGAAGACCTGCCGCAGCTCTCCACCGAAGCCGAAAAGGTTGCAGTGGTCCCTGTATCGCCGCTCCACCTCGACCGCCGCTCCATGGAACCTTCCCTGGTGCAGCGCCACGACGGAGTCCAGCAGCTGCACCATGTCCACCTGCGTCGGCAGGGTGGACTGGCGGTAGAAGCGCAGCGTTTGCTGGGTGATTTCAGCGACGCGTCCGATTTCGTGTTGCGCCGCTTCCGTGAAGGCTCGCGCCTCGTCGTTGAGGGAAGGGTGGTTGTGCGCGAGGTAGAGCAGATTGATAACGGACTCGAGCGGGTTGTTGATCTCGTGCGCGATGGAAGCGGCCAGACGTCCTGTGGCGGCCAGCTTCTCTGTTCTGCGCAGCGCCTCGTCGGCGAGACGGCGCTGGGTGGTCTCGACCACGACCGCGCCGACCCAGCGAATTTCGTCGTCGCTGGTGCGGACGGGATAGAAGCCGGCCAGCCAGCTTCTGCGGACGCCGGGAGCATGGGGCAGTTCTCCAGCCAGGTCAAGGTCGTGGACGGCTTCTCCGGTGCGGAAGACGCTTTGAATGGGGGCCTCGAATTGCCGCGCGAGATCTGCGGGGAACAATTCGCTGACGGAGCAGCCGATGTGCTGGCGGATGGAGATGCCATCCATCTCCGCCAGCATCGCGTTGACGCGGGCGTATCTGCATTCGCGGTCGAAGAAGGCAAATCCGATGGGCGCGTTGGCGAGCATGGAGTCCAGCAGCGCAAGGGTCTCGTTCAGCCCTGCTCTCTGCTCGCCAAGTTCGCGGACCATGGTGTTGAAGCCGACGGTGAGTTGCCCCACCTCGTTGAAGTCGGATTCAGGCAGCGGATATCTGTTGCTGCGGCCATGGTCGCGGACCACCTGCTGCATCGCCAGCAGAAGGCGCCGCAGCGGAGTGGTGATGCTCCAGGCAAGGAGCACAACCAGCAGGATGTTGGTGAGCAGGGCAAAGATGGCGTAGAGGATCGCGGTGTAGACGACGGCGTTGACCTGCCGGCCGAGAAGGCCGTAGTCCGACGTGACCCAGGCAAGAGCGACGGTTCGGCCGTCGACGTCCACGGGAGCCACGGCCTCCTGGCTGCCGTCGCGCAGGTGGACCAGCTTGAGGATGTGGGGAGGGCTGAGCGCGGCCACCTCCGCAGGGTCGCGCAGATAGGCGCCCGTCAGCACATGGTCGCTGTGCGAGAGAGCGAGGCCGTCCATGTCGGTCACTTTGGCGATGCGGATGGCATTGGAGGCGCGCACCGCCGCGACCACATCATCCAGAGCGGCAGAGTCATTGGTGTCAATGGAGTGGGCGCTTGCCTGGGCCAGCAGAAGCGCCTGCTCGGCAACGCGCTGGCGATCCTCGGACAGCAGTTCTCTTTTGCGCGCCTGCACCAGCAGCGCCAGGAACACGCTGAGCAGCAGGAGTTGAAGCACAACCGTACCCATGACGAGTTGGCCGCGAATTGTCTTGGGCAGAATTCGAAGGCCCCCATTCGGCATAGAGTGCAGTTTAATGCAATTCCGCGGCTTCTGTGGAGCTGTATAGACCGGCGGCACTTTTAGCGGGCAGCAGCGGGGCGGCGCAGGCGATCCTCTTGCTCCGTCAGAGGAGGAAGCGGTTCACTGCAGTCGAGTTAGCTTGCGGCGAAGGTCTTCCGCGATCAGGCGACCGTGGAAGCGGCCATTCTCTATAAAAATCTCGTTGGTGCGCTCGCCTGCGACGATCACGCCCGCGAGATAGAGTCCGGGGACGTTGCTTTCAAGAGTTGCAGGGTCGCAGGCGGGGCAGCGGTCGTTGGACTCGTCCAGTCGCACGCCGAGCGCCGCGATGAAGCTGAAGTCGGGCTGGTATCCGGTGAGGGCGAAGACGAAATGGTTGGGCAGAGCCACTTCTCCGCCGGGCGTATCGAGAAGGACGGAGTCTTCTGCGACGGAGGCGACGGTGCTGTCGAAATAGGCGGTGATTTCGCCGTTCTTGATGCGGTTCATGATGTCGGGGAAGATCCAGTACTTCACGTGCTTGTGGATCTCCGGGCCGCGATGGACCAGCGTGACGCGCGCTCCATGACGCCACAGGTCGAGGGCTGCGATGGCGGCGGAGTTCTTGCCCCCGATGACGAGGACGTCGAGGCCGTAGTAGGGGTGGGGCTCGTGGTAGTAGTGCTTGACCTTGGGGAGGTTTTCGCCGGGGATGTTGAGGTAGTTGGGGATGTCGTAGTATCCGGTGGCGACGACGAGCTTGCGTGCGCGATGGGTGGTGCGGCGGCCGAACATGTCCTCGGTATGCACGCTGAAGTTGCCGTCGGCGCCCTCGATGCGATCGACGCGCTCGTACTGGCGCACGTCGAGCTTGTAGTGCTCGGCCACCTTGCGGTAATACTCCAGGGCCTCGCTGCGGGTGGGCTTCTGGTTGGGGCTGGAGAAGGGGATGTCGCCGATCTCCAGCAGCTCCGGGGTGGTGAAGAAGGTCATGTGCGCGGGATAGTGGAAGAGGGAGTTGGTGAGGCAGCCTTTGTCGACGATGACGGCGCGGAAGCCGGCCCGCTGGGCGTCAATGGCGCAGGCCATGCCTGTGGGGCCGGCTCCGATGACGAGGACATCGTAGAGAGTGGGTTCGGCTGGGAGCGGGTTTTGAGCGGCCATGGCTCTATTTTAGGCATGCTGGAGAGGGGGAGCGCTTGCGCTCGATCCTCCACGGTCCCACTCCGGCGAATGAAAGCGTCCGCCGGGGACGCCATCCTGCGGCGATGCCGCTGCCGCGAGGATGGGACAGCCGGATTTGTGGCGGGGTGGCTGATACCCTTTCAGTAGAGGAAAATTTCGCAACACGATTGCAATACAACCATGGACGACACGTTTCTTATCAGCTTTTCCGGGGGCGACCAGCCCGGACTTATCAGTTCGCTCGCAGAGATTCTCGATCAGCGCGGAGCGCGCCTGCTGGACGTAGGTCAGGCTGTGGTGCATGAGACGCTCGCGCTCGGGATGCTGGTGCGCGCCTCATCCTCCACGGATACGGCGCGGCTGGAGAAGGATTTGAGGTCGCGCGCCGAGTGCCTGGGCCTGCGCGTCGGCTTTGCGCCCGTCAGCGCGGACGGGTTTGACCACTGGGCCAATGCGCAGGCCAAAGACCGCTTTGTGCTCACGCTTCTGGGGCGGGAGATCACGGCGTATCAGCTTTTCCGCGTCAGCGCTGTGATTGCCGAGAGCGGACTGAACATCGATCGCATCGAGCGGCTGTCTGGCAGACTGTCGCTGGTGACGCCCGCGGAGGACAGCTATGCGTGCCTGGAGCTGCACGTGAGCACGGGCGCTCAGCCGTCCGCAATGTCAGCGGGTGAATCGGATGCTTTGGCCGACCAGATGCGTGCTTCGCTGATGGCGCTGACGCATGAGCTGACGCTGGACATCGCGTTCCAGAAGGAGTGCGTCTTCCGGCGCAACCGGCGGCTGTTTGTGTTCGACATGGACTCGACCCTGATCGCGGGCGAGGTGATCGACGAGCTGGCGAAGCTGGCAGGAGTGGGCGACCAGGTCTCGGCGATCACTGCGGCGGCGATGCGCGGGGAGCTGGACTTCCAGCAGAGCTTCCGCGCGCGGGTGGCTCTGCTGCGCGGCCTGCCGGAGGAGCGCGCGCAGACGGTGCTGAACAGCGTTCCTCTGGTGCAGGGCGCGGAGCGGCTGATCTCCACGCTGAAGCGGCTGGGCTACAAGACGGCCATTCTTTCCGGCGGGTTCAACTTCTTCGCGCGCGACTTGCAGGCGCGGCTGGGCGTGGATTACGTCTTTGCCAACGACCTGGACATTGCCGACGGGTTTGTGACCGGCGAGGTGAAGACGCCGATTGTGGACGCGCAGCGCAAGGCGGACCTGCTGCGTGAGATTGCGGCGAGGGAGAATATTGCCCTGGGACAGGTGGTGGCCGTGGGCGATGGAGCGAACGATCTTCCCATGCTGAACATCGCGGGCATGGGGATTGCGTTCCATGCCAAGCCGCTGGTGCGCGAGAGGGCGGGGAATGCGCTTTCGTACCTTGGGCTGGACAGCCTGCTGTACCTGATCGGCATCCGCGACCGCGACCTGCCGGGGCTGACGGACGATGCGACTCCCGTGACCGATATACTTTGCGGTTGAGACCCCCTATGCGCTTCGACATTCTTACGATCTTCCCGGAGTTCTTCGATGGGCCGTTTCGCTACGGCGTTCTGAGCCGAGCTGCGAATGCCGGGCTGGTGGAGATCGGGATGCACGATCTGCGCGCCTTCACGCATGACCGCCACAAGACGGTGGACGACCGCCCGTTTGGCGGCGGCGAGGGGATGGTGCTGAAGGCGGAGCCGATCTTCGCCGCGGTGGAGTCTCTCGGCGTGGCTGCGAAGGCGGAGCGCGATCCGAGGAGAGAGACGGTGATTCTGCTGTCGGCGCAGGGGCGGCGCTTCACCCAGAGCGTGGCCCACGAACTGGCGCAGCTTGAGCGCGTGGTGCTGCTCTGCGGAAGGTACGAGGGAGTGGATGAGCGCGTCAACGATCTGCTCGCGGACCGCGAACTCTCGATCGGGGACTATGTGCTGAGCGGCGGAGAGCTGGGAGCGGCGGTGATTGTGGATGCGGTGACGCGGCTGCTGCCGGGCGTTCTGGGGAACGCGGATTCGGCGCGGTTTGAGAGCTTTGGGAGGGCGGACGCGGCGCTGGATTCGCTGGACGAGGTTCCGCGGTCGATGCACGGGTCGGGCGGTCTGCTGGATTATCCGCACTACACGCGGCCTGCGGAGTTTCGCGGAGTGCCGGTGCCGGAGGTGCTGGCAGGCGGGGATCATGCGGCGATCCGGAAATGGCGGAGGGAGCGGGCGCTGGAGAAGACGTTTCGCAACCGGCCGGATTTGCTGGCAGAGGCGGATCTGACGCGGCATGATAGGGATTTCCTGGAGCGTCTTGGCCGGTAGCAGTTCGCCGCCAGAGGGATTCCGCTCGCATTTCGGGAAAATTCGGCGGATTTCATGTAAACTAGGGGTTCGACTTCTCGATAGGAATCTACG
>JAJZHR010000160.1 GCA_021810815.1 Acidobacteriota bacterium
CGTACCTCCATCCTGCTCCGCCTGGTCGCTGAGAATGACGTGCTTGCGCGCCTTCACCGCGAACTTCACATTTCCAAGATGCTCGACATCCACCTGCATAAATCCTCCTTGTTCCTGCTTCCCTTTGATGGATACCTTTGCCAATCCCCGCAGAGGCTCCTGGCTGGATCCGTTGATGGCGCCCTGCTGCTTCATCCCTGTTCTTCGGATTCTCGTCGCCGCATCGGAGAGGCTGTCGCCCGGAAAGCAATCCAGGCAGATCGCCGTCGTCCGCAGCAGCCATTCGCGATATCCCTGCACTCGCCCCAGTTGGCCGAGCGCCGCGTAGGCATCCAGCAGCGACTGCAACAGACCTGCCTGCGCATTCTTCCTGTTCCGCGCAATCCGGACCATCTGACCGTAGACAGTGTCCTTCTGCTGCGCCGCCATTTGATTCAGATCGACGCGTTCCATGCCGCCGTCCTTTTTGATGGGAGCTCGCATCCACCGGAATTACGTCGAGGGAGTGTTGGCTGATCCCGCGCACGCCATGACAAGGTAGCTGTACGCGCCAACAGAGAAAGCCATAACGCCGCTCCAACCGGATGCGGTCAGCAGCTTGGTGACCTCCTCGGCTGGTATGCGGTGTTCGTTGGGTGGGCCAGGCTGAGGGGTCTTGCTCGGTCGCCAGTCGAGGATCGCGATCCTGCCCGCTGGCCGCAGAACCCGGCGGCATTCAGCCAATACGGCCGCATGGTCGTCCAGCTCATGCCAGATGTTCGCCAGCAGAATCAGGTCGCAGGAGGTGTTTCGCAGGCCCGTGCGCGACGCTTCGCCCTGCATCAGCAGGATGTTGTCCAGTTCCTCCTCGGCCAGCTTGCCATCCAGAATCGCGAGCATCTCCGTTTGCAGGTCAACGGCATACACTTCGCCGCCGGGAGCCACCTGCCGCGCCATGGGAAGAGTGAAGTAGCCCGTCCCTGCGCCGATGTCCGCAACCACCATGCCCGGCGTCAGCGCCAGCCGTTCAATCACCTCATCCGGCGGCAGCCATATCCGTCGCTCGGGACTGTCCAGCCTGGACGCTTCAGACGCTCGGAAGACTCGGTCGTTCATTTCGCCCCTCCTGCCTTCAGTTCGTGGAGCAGCTTGCATCCTTCAGGCCAAGGGCGCGAAAAATCATCATGGCTGGACACCAGTTCGTGAAGCTCGACTGGAGAAGATTGAGGCCGACAAAGCCCGTCAGCAGAAACCAGTACGGCGACACCCAGTAACCCAAAGCGGTGGATGCAAGTACCATCACGCCAGCCAACATGCGCACACTACGTTCGACAGTCATTGGAGATTCTCCTTTTTTCATTCGTGCCGTTCAATTCTTTCGATCCTGTACGTTCGATCCGATGCCTTGCCTTCCGATGCCCCTTGCAATCCGATCCATTCGATTTCTCGGCTCATTCGGTTCATTCGGCTCGTTCGCTCATTCTCCGGTTAAGATGTCCTCTTTCTTCCCTTCCCGATCCGCCTTCTCCTCCAGCACGTAATAGAGGACAGGGACGGCGATGCGGGAGAGCAGCGTGGAAACCACCGCTCCGGCCATCAGAGAGATCGCGAGCCCTTGGAAGATGGGATCAGTCAGAACGACGCTTGCTCCCACCACCACGGCAGCCGCCGTCAGCAGCATCGGCCGGAAGCGCACCGCGCCTGCATCGATCACCGCCTCCGCAAGGGGCATGCCTTCACGTCGGCGAAGCCCGATGAAGTCGATCAGGATAATCGAGTTGCGCACGATGATGCCGGCGCCTGCGATGAAGCCGATCATGGAGGTCGCGGTGAAGAATGCCCCAAGCAAAGCGTGCGCTGGCAGGATGCCGATCAGCGTCAGAGGTATCGGCACCATGATGGCCAGCGGCACCGTGAACGATCGGAACCAGCCCACCACCAGCACGTAGATCAGCAGCAGAACAGCTGCGAACGCAATGCCCAGGTCGCGGAAGACCTCGATGGTGATGTGCCACTCGCCGTCCCACTTCATCGCGTAGCGGTCCGTGGAAGGCGGCTGGATGGAGTTGTAGTGTTGCAGAGCGTACCCACCCGGAAGCTGGATGCGGTCCAGAGCCTCATTCATCTTGAAAATCGCATAAACAGGGCTTTCCTCAGTCCCTGCCACATCGCCGGTCACATACACCACCCGCCGCATGTTCTTGTGGTAGATGCTGGGCTGCAGCGTCGTCGGTACCACGCGCGTGATCTCGCGCAGAGACACCATGCCGCCGTCGGAGGTCGGCAGCTTGATGTTCTCCAGCGCATTGATCGAGGAGCGGTCGGCCCGATCCATCTGGACGCTCACCGGTATCGCCTCCCGCGACACATCGGAGTGCAGCAATCCTGTTTCAGCCCCATGCAATGCGATGGAGAGAGCCTGCGCCACCACCGCCGTCGAGATGCCATGCTGCGCTGCCTTCACCTCGTCCACCGTGATGTTGTCCACGGTCTGCGGGTCCTCCACCATCCAATCCACATCCACAACATTGGGCGTGGTTTGGAAGATCTGCTTCACCTTGCGGGCGAGGTCGATCTGCCCGGCGAGGTTGGGGCCGTAAATCTCAGCCACCAGCGTCTGCAGCACCGGCGGCCCCGGCGGCACTTCGCTCACCTGGATGCGAGCGCCATACGGAAGCCCGATCTTGTCCAGCTCAGGACGCAGCCGCTTGGCGATCTCGTGGCTCTGCACGCTGCGCTGGTCCAGCGGCAGCAGGTTCACCTGGATGTCCGCCTGATTCGGCTGGCTGCGCAGGAACGAGTGGCGCAGCAGGCCATTGAAGTTGTAGGGGCCGGAGGTGCCAGCGTACGTCTGGTAGTTCAGCACCTCGGGCTGCTGGCCCAGGTACTTGCCCAGATCCTGCGTCACCCGCGCCGTCTGCTCCAGCGTGGTGCCGTCGGGCATGTTCACCACCACCTGAAACTCGCTCTTGTTGTCGAAGGGAAGCATCTTCACCTTCACCAGCTTGAGCGGAACCAGGGCCATCGATCCCAGCAGCAGCAGCACAATGCCGAGCAGGAACAGCAACTGCACGCGGCGGGACCGGATGAGCGGATGCATGATGCGGCGGTAGAAACGCGTGTTCCAGTCCTCCGCCTCGTGGTGGATCACGCCTTCCTGCTCTCTCACCCTCCGCAGCAGGCGAAGCGACGCCCACGGGGACACAATGAAAGCCACCAGCAGAGAGATGAGCATCGCCGAGGACGCGCCAACGGGAATTGGCCGCATGTACGGCCCCATCAATCCGCTCACAGACGCCATCGGCAGAATCGCTGCGATCACGGCGAAGGTCGCAAGGATCGTCGGATTGCCGACTTCCGCCACAGCCTCGATCGCGACCTCGCTGAGAGAGCGGCCCGCGCTTCCCGGCAGGCGGAAATGGCGGACGATGTTCTCCACAACAACGATGGCGTCGTCCACCAGGATGCCAATGCTGAAGATCAACGCGAACAGGGTGATGCGGTTCAGCGTGTAGCCATAGAGATAGAAGATGCCCAGCGTCAGGGCCAGCGTCACAGGAATCGCCAGCAGCACCACGCCGGACTCGCGCCAACCCAGGAAGATCGCGATCAGCAGCGTGACCGAGAGCGTGGCGATGGCGAGATGCTCCAGCAACTCGTCCGACTTCGCCTTCGCCGTCTCTCCGTAGTTGCGCGTGGTCGTGATCTGAAGATCCTGCGGCAGGGTGGTGCCGCGCATGGTCGCGACCCGCGCCAGCACTTCGTTGGCGATATCGGTGGCGTTGGTGCCTTTGCGCTTGGCGACCGTGATGGTGACCGCCGGAAACTGGGCTCCAACGTCCTGCCTGGAGACATGAACATCCCCGCGCGCTGTTCCAAAGAGGACGTAGTCCGCAGGATCTGACGGGCCGTCTTCTATCTTGTCCGCGACATCGCGCAGATACACCGGAGCACCATGGCTGGCGCCCAGCACCACCCGCTCCAGATCGTCGCGGGTCGTGAAGAAGCTGCCTGCATCCACCCGCACCTGCTGGTTGCCGTCGGCGAACTGACCTGCCTGCACGCGGGCATTGGCGGACTGGAGTCTGGCGACCACGTCCCCGGGCGACATGGAATAGGACGCCAGCCGCGCAGCGGAGAGAGAAACCAGCATGGTGCGCGGCTGACCGCCCAGGATGCGCGTCTCAGACACGTTGTCGATCTGCTTGATCGAATGCTCCAGCTCGCCCGCGATCATGCGCAGATGGTAGGAGTCGTACCCCTTGCCCCAGAGCGTGAGAGCGACGATGGGGACATCGTCGATCGACCGCGCCCGGATGATCGGCCTCGATACGCCGGGCGGCATCTCGCCCAGTCCCGAGTAGAGCTTGCTGTAAACCTTGATCAGCGCGTCCTCCTGGCTGCTGCCCACCAGGAAGCGGACGATGATCAGGCTGTTGCCGGGGCTCGATGTGGAGTAGACGTACTCCACCCCGGGAACCTCGCGCAGCAGCTTCTCCAGCGGAATCGTGACGCGCTGCTCCACTTCGGCAGGAGACGAGCCGGGCATGGCCGTCATCACGTCCAGCATGGGGACGATGATCTGCGGCTCTTCCTCGCGCGGAATGCGCAGCACAGCGAAGACGCCGAGCGCCAGCGCGGTGATGATGGCCAGCGGCGTCAGTTTCGAGTCGATGAACGCCTTGGCGATGCTGCCTGCGATGCCCAGGGGTTGCTTCATAGAGCTGCCTCGATGCGTTTGCCATCCAAATCCATGCTTCCAGGATTCTGGCCCCCCGCAGCATCCACAACCTTCTCGCCCGCGGACAGGCCAGACAGAACCTCGACGCTGTCACCCTGCGTCACGCCAAGCGTGATGTAGCGCAGGCTGGCGATGTCGTCCGGTCCCACTACGTAGACCTCTTGCAGAGAGCCGCGGCTGATCACAGCGGAGCGCGGCACGGTCAGCGCCATCCTGGAGCCTCTGGAGAACTCCGCGCGACCATACATGCCGCTGCGAAGCCTGGCCGACGCCGGCAGGTCCAGCTTCACCATGAAGCTGTGGCTGGTCGCGTCCGCAGCGGGCACAATGCGGCTTACCTTGCCCACGATCCGGCCATTGCCGCCCTCTTCCGCCAGAGCGTCGATCACAACAGGTATCTCCGCTCCAACCCGGACCGAGCCCAGCAGCGACTCATCCACTGAGACCTCAAGCTGCAGCCTCCCCGCCTTGTCCACCACCAGCAGGGGCATGCCGGGCGTGGCCAGCGTTCCCGGGTCCGCCTTCCGTGCCACCACCACCCCGTCGAACGGAGCGCGGATGCGCGTATAGCCAAGCATTGTCGTTGCGGAAACCTCGGCCGCGCGCGCCTCAGCCGCCTGCGAGCGTGCCATCTCAAGGTGCGCCGCCGCCGCCTGAGCGCGGGTCTTCGCCTCGTCGAACTCCTGCGGACTCACGCTCTTCCTGTCCTGCAGGATCTGGTACCTCTGCAGCGTGCTTGCCGCCAGGGAGGACTCGCTCTGCGCCGCAGCAACCGCGCGCTCCGCTGCGGCGACGGCAGCGTGCGAACGCTCCACATCGGCCTGCGGCTGCGCCCCATCAAGCGAGATCAGCGACTGTCCTGCGCGCACCGGGTCGCCTTCCTTCACCGCGACGCTCAGGACCGTCCCCGTCATCTGCGCCGCCAGAGCGGCCGTCTCCACCGCCTGCACCGACCCGACCGCCGCCACAGCCACTGGAACCTGCTGCGTCTTGACCTGATAAAGATGCACTCCGCTGACAACGCTCGGCGCACCGGCCGGGGCCGTTGGCTTGGAGCAGGACGAGAGCCCAAGGCCAGCCAGCAGCAAAGTCGCTGTCAAAAATGTCGAACTGAGGATTTTCGTATGTGTCATTGGAAGTTCACCACCTGATCGGGGTTCAAAGTGCCGGTTGCGAGCCGAAGTGCGGCGAAGGTGATGGTGTTCTGGTAGACGGCCTGCCAATAGCTGGTCTGGCTCTGGCGCTCGGCGTCTTCTGCGCGAAGAACATCGGTCACTGTTGCCAGCCCTGCCTCATACCGGTTGTGCAGGATGCGAACGCTCTCCGTGGCCTGCGCCAGCGATGCCTTGGTCACAGCAAGCGTCTGCTCGGCTGCCAAGTGCTGGTAATACGCCCGGCTCACTTCC
>JAJZHR010000161.1 GCA_021810815.1 Acidobacteriota bacterium
ACTCCTCTTGACCCGGTTCGTATGGAGTGGCTATTGTTGGAGCTTGCGAAAACTGAGCACCCGACCAGTTGCCCGCATGGACGTCCAATCGCTTTGCTGTATTCTTGGAGAGAGATCCAGCGGGCCTTCCACCGTATCTGAGACGTAGTGGTAAGGCGGCATCCCTCCCCTCAGGGGAGCGGGGAGCCGGGCTAAAGCCAGCTTGGAAAAGAGGTTCTTCTTTGACATTGGAGCAATTGGAAGCAGCGCGCGCCGATAGGATGCGCCAGAACGGACATGGGGCGCTCACTTTAGAGGACGCCCGCACATGGATGGAAGAGACCGGGCTGTGTCTATTCTTGCCGAAGCGGCAGCTCTCGTCTTCGCTGGCTCCCAGCTTTGTTGAAGCTGTGGCGGGGCAGCGGAATCATACTCCGGATCAGAAGCAGATTGGGCTCGCAGAGGAGTTGCTGGTGCGCCTTGAGCTGGACGGCGTAGCGGTTCGACTGAACCTGCTGGGCCAACCGGGAGAGCAGCCCGATTACGTGGTGGCTGCCTGGGTGCTGCCCTACGTGTACGCGCTTCGCGGCGATCGCGACTGGCGCCGTATTCCGCAGCTTACCGGCTCCCGTCAGGTATCGCCTCTCGCCGTTCAGGCGTACAAGCGTCTGGAGACCGGCGAAGCCACCATCTCCGATCTCAAGCAGGCGCTCGGGCACGGAGTGTCCGATACGGCAGTTTTGCGCGCGATTACGGAGCTGTGGCAGCAGCTTAGGATCATTCCCGTGATTTCGGCTCCGGGCAAAGCCGCTAGGTGGCAGTTGCTGCGCACTCGCTTTCAGAAGGCCATCGCCGAAGGTGCTTCCACCTCCCAGGTCACGGCAATTTCCGTGCTTGCTTCCATCTATTTGCAGGCGGTTATTGCCGCCAGCATGGAAGAGGTGGAGATATTCCTGTCTCCGCTTACGGCGCGCAGCAAGATTCGCGAAGTGCTTCGCGGGCTGGTTGCCACCCGGCAGGTGCATACGCTCGCGCTGGGACACGCTCCGCACTTTTATGTGGCGGGGACGCTGCCGGAGTTCGCAGTGGCTCCGACGGTGTACGCGAGTTCGGCGTTTTCAAGCACATATTTCTCCCATCAGCGCGAACCGGAAGAGAGCATTCCAGAGCCGGTGCCCTCGATGGCCGGCGAAGACAAGCAGCCGCAAGGCGCACCACCAAAGCGAGGACCGTCCAACGCCCATCGGCACGGGGTCACTCGGGCCGCCGGCGCGAGACCGCACTTCAGCCGGCCTGGGGCGCACACGCGAGATCGCAAATCGGCGCCGGCATCGAGCGGCAATCGCAGTGTTCGCCGCGCCGGGGACTCCCGGCCCAAAGCGACGCGGCCTGCCGCCGGAACAGCGGAGCGTAACGGAAAGAGCAATCACGCGGTATCGAGCTCCAGCCCCGCACGCAAGAATGGAACGGCGCACGGCGTTCACTCCAGCAACGGTACCCGCACGGCGAAGCCCGCCGGCGCAAGTTGGGGAAAGCACAGCGCGAACCATTCCGCGAGCAATGGGAAATCCGCCGGAAACGGACGCGGCACGGGACTGAGTCGCAACGCGGCCAGTCCGCGTAAGGAAACGCGCACCGATGCGCGTGGAACTCGCAAGCCGGCCACGGCTGGTGCTGCTGCAGGAGGCGTCAATCGGCCGCGATTTACCTCCAAGCAGGGGACGAAGAAGCGCGGATGAGTCGGAAAGCGAGCATTCCGCAGCCAATCGATCGCGTGCGGAAGATTATTGTGGCCATTGATGGACCGGCCGGCGCGGGGAAGAGCACGATAGCTCGCCATCTGGCCCGGCACTTCGGACTCCTGAATCTGGAAACAGGCGCCATGTATCGCGCATTTGCCCTGAAGGCGCTCCGGGCAGGGCTGTCACTGGACGACAGTGCCGCGCTTGAGGAACTGGCTGCCCAAACCGACATTCGACTGGAGAGTGGCGACACGGAGAATCGTGTACTGCTGGACTGCGAGGATGTGACGGGACTGATCCGGAACCAGATGGTGACGGATGCGGCATCGCGAGTGAGCCAGTTTCCCGCCATTCGCGAATGGATGGTGCTTCGCCAGCAGAAGCTCGGCGCAGCGGGCGGCGTGGTTATGGAGGGCCGAGATATCGGCACCGTCGTTTTTCCTCACGCGGATGCCAAAATTTTCCTGGATGCAGCTCCCGAAGTGCGTGGAATGCGGCGATTCGATCAGATGGGGCCGAAACCCGCGCAGCAGCCGGAGGAGGTGATTCGCGACCTGCGTGAAAGAGACCGGCGGGATCGAAATCGCGCGAATTCGCCGCTGCGGGCCGCCGAAGACGCAGTTCTGCTCGACTCTACGAATATGACCCTGGAAGAGGCCGTAAAGGCCGCCGAAGAGATTGTCGAGAAGAAGCTGGCGCTTCGCAAATTGGCCGCCGGTCCCTCAACAAATTCGATTTAATAAAACGAACCAATTCCCCTGGATTTACATTTTAATACTGTTGGACTGCGACTTGGCCCATAATTTAAACCAACCGCGGAACGATGGAGAGGAAGCGTACTCCGGACGCAGAACGCGTCAGTCTGGCATTGGAGTTATTGTGTCTCGGTTCCAAGGTTCGGGCCCACAGGCAGGGAGTAACTATGAGTCCTCAATGCAGCGTCTGCGGTTCTTCAAGGCTTCGTCTTTCCCATTTACGTCCGAGCGATTTATTCCAGCTGATGGCGTTGCAGCTACCTGTGCGATGCGTCGAGTGCAGGAAACGGCGGTTCATGTTCCTTCCTCGTACGCTTGGCCTGCGAAGAAGGGTACGGCAGACACCTGCACGTTAGAAGTCCGAACGGCCCCGGATGTTTCCCGCGATGCCTCCTCCAGAAAGCTGAAGCCTGTCACGAGATTCTGGCGCTCTCCACCGAGTCCGCCGAATGCGATAGGCTCATAAGAGAGATGGAAGCTACCTGCAACCGTTGCCATCAGGCAATCCCCGAGGAAAGCTGTTACTGTCCCACCTGCGGACTGCCGCAATTGGTCTACGCAAGCGTCGAAAGCGCGGACCCCTCGCAGGTGCAGCGGTGGAGCGAGGCCGTGCGCGACGCCGGCTCAGTGGACTGGAAACCGGCGCTTCGCGCCGCGCTGCTGACCTCCATACCGGCGGGACTCTTGTCGTGCGGGTTGTCGCCGGTGGGATTGCTGGGTTTGTTCTGGGTGGCGATGGCGGCGGCATGGGCAGTTTCGCTGTACGTCCGGCGGCAGCACGCGCCATGGATCACCATGGGCGCCGGAGCCAGGATCGGGCTGGTGACGGGCTTGATGTCCGCTTGGATGGCGTTTCTTGCGACCGGGGCGGCGTTGTTTGCCATGCGCTACTTCCTCCACCAGGGACAGGCGTTCGACAATGTCTGGCAGGGAATGGTGGATCAGAGCGTGAACCAGCAGATGCAAGCCATGGCGGCGGATGCCCAGACACTGATCGCGTTCAAGGCGCTGCTGCTATCCCCGGAGGGCCGCGGAGCGATTCTCCTCTGCGGAATGATTTTTCTGGCATTTGCCTTGCTGGCATTTGGCGCAGCAGGTGGTGCGCTGGGGGCGCGTATGATGGCACGTTCGCGCCGGCCTGAGGTGTAATCGGAGCGGAAAGAGGCTGGCGCGCGATTCGTTCGGAGGCGCACCCCCTCGTCCCGCTCTCCGAGCGCCAGTTTCCATCCGCTGGACTCCGCCTGATGATGGTACCTGTGCATGGCTTGCTCCAGGCGCCTCATTGCTCGTATCATCCGTCGAGAGAGCACATATGAGCGAAGCGCCAACAACGGTTTCCCTGCGCACCAAGGGCAGGCTGATGTCTGCCTCCGAGATCGAGCGGACGCTTGTCCGCCTGGCGCACGAGATCGTAGAGAAGAGCAGCGGCTGCCAGGACTTGGTGCTGGTGGGCATCAGGCGCCGGGGTGTGCCACTAGCTGAGCGGCTGGCGAAACTGATTTCGGTCATCGAGAAGACCCCCGTGGAGACGGGCGTTCTCGACATCCAGTTCTATCGTGACGATCTCTCGACCGCCGACGTGCGCCCGATCGTCACCCCCGGAAGCATCGGGTGCGACATTGTGGGCAAGGACGTGGTGCTGTGCGACGATGTGCTCTACACGGGCCGAACCATTCGCGCGGCACTGGACGCGCTCTTCGATCATGGCCGGCCGCGCCGCGTGCAGTTGGCCGTGCTGATCGACCGCGGGCATCGAGAACTGCCCATCGAGGCCACCTACGTGGGTAAGCATGTACCCACCAGCAGCCGCGAGATCATAGAAGTGAAATTCCAGGAGGTCGATCGGGATGAGCAGGTGTTGCTTGTCGAGCGAGCCGACTAATCGAACCGGCGTCATGCGCGCCGCCCAACCCTGTTCTGGATAACTTTGACGTATGAGCCCGACCGCAGCACCCGTCCGCCGTTCGCTCCAGACTCCCCAACCTGTTCCGCCGCATTTCCCACTCAATCCAGGTTCCATGCTGTCGGTGCAGCACCTGAACCTGCCGGATCTGAACCGCATATTGCTGCGGGCCGCGGAACTCGAGGCGCAGAATCCGCTGGAGCGGACGCGCATTCTGGCAAAGCGCCGGGTTGCGCTGCTGTTTTACGAGTCCTCGACCCGCACTCGTACGAGTTTTGAACTCGCGGCCAAGTCGCTGGGAGCCGACACCACGCTCGTTTCCAGCCTTTCCTCGAGCATCGAAAAGGGCGAGTCGCTGAAGGATACAGGGTTGACGTTGCGCGCCCTGGGAGCGGAGGCCATCATCCTCCGCCACAGCTCTTCCGGCGCGCCGTGGCTGCTGGAAGAGGTAACGCATCTGCCCGTGTTGAACGCGGGCGACGGAATGCACGAGCATCCCACCCAGGCGCTGCTCGATCTCCGCACCATTCTGGCGCACCTGCGTCCCGGCATCGCGGAGGTGGGTCCGGAGACGCTGGCTGGTGTCACCGTGACAATCACCGGCGACATCCTGCACAGCCGCGTGGCCCGCTCGAACATGCTGCTGCTGCCGCGGCTGGGAGCGCGCGTGGTGCTATGCGGCCCAAAGGAACTGCTGCCCGAGGTTGCCATCGAAGGTGCGGAAGGAATCAGCATTGAACGCGACTTTGAAACTGCCCTGCGCGCCTCGCAAGTGATGATGATGCTGCGCATCCAGGCGGAGCGGCTGGCCGGCTTGCAGTTGGATCTGGAGGAGTACAAGGCTGGATATCAACTGACCGGCGACCGATTGCGCGAGCTTGCGCCGGAGACGATTGTGATGCATCCGGGGCCGATCATTCGCGGACTGGAGTTGACGGCCGGTGTGGCCGATGGACCGCAGTCGAGGATTCTGGAGCAGGTGCGGAACGGAGTGGCGATTCGCATGGCGGTGGTGGAACGGGCGCTGGCGGTGACCACACAGAATGGAGGCCGGGCATGACGGCGCTGGTGATTCGCGGTGGGCGCTTGATCGACCCGGCAGCCGGTGTGGATGAGGCGAAGGATCTTCTGCTGAAGGGCGGTAAGGTGGCGGAGATCGCCGCGCCCGGCAAGCTGAAGCAGAGCGACGGTGCCGAGGTGCTGGACGCAACCGGGCTTGTCGTCGCGCCGGGCCTGATCGACATCCACGTTCATCTGCGCGAGCCGGGCCAGGGTTACAAGGAGACGATTGCCACGGGGACGGCTGCCGCCGCGGCGGGCGGATTTACGGCGGTGGCGGCGATGCCGAACACGGTTCCCGTGAACGATTCGGCGGAGATTACGCGCTGGATGCAGGCGCCTGAGCGAGGCGCAGCGGTGCGCGTGTTTCCGATCGGGGCGGCGACCCGCGGGTCAAAAGGCGAGACGATTAATGATTATGCCGCGCTGAAGGCGGCGGGCGCGGTTGCGGTGACAGACGACGGGCATCCGATCCTGAAGGACAGCACGATGCGCGAGACGCTGGCTGCGGCGGCGCGCGCGGGACTCACGGTGATTCAGCATGCGGAGGACACGCGGCTGACGCAGGGCGCCAGCATGAATGCGGGACCGGTGGCCTTCAAGCTCGGACTGCGCGGGATGACGGTGGAGGCCGAGTCCGAGCTAGTGGAACGCGATATCCACCTGGTCG
>JAJZHR010000162.1 GCA_021810815.1 Acidobacteriota bacterium
ATCGCGTTCACACCATCCACAACGGGATCTCTGTTGACCGCTTCGATGCCGCGATGGATCGCAGCGCAACGCGTCGCGCGATGGGGCTTCCCGTCAATGTCCCGCTCGTCGCCACGGTCGCGAATATAGAAGCGTGGAAGGGCGTTGATGTCTTCCTCCGCGCCGCTGCCATGGTCCGGCAGAGTCATCCGGATGCTGCCTTCGCCATCGCTGGCGCATGGTCGGATGCAGAGCTGGTCGCTGCCCTCCGCCAACAGGCCCGCTCCCTCGGTATCGCTGATTGCACCTGGTTCCTTGGCCGCGTCGCCGATGTTCCCTCTCTGCTGCTCGCAAGCGATGTCTTCGCTCTGCTCTCCCGGTCAGAGGGCTTTCCCAATGCTGTTCTTGAAGCCATGGCGGCGCGCCTGCCTGTAGTCGCCACTGCGGTCGGCGGCACAGTCGAGGCCATCGAAGATGGCGTCACCGGCTTCTTCGTTCCCTATGCGGATGCCGCTGCCGCCGCCGCTCATATCGTTGCGCTGCTGTCCGACGACTCTCTGCGGCGAACCGTCGGCGCCGCTGGCCGCCATCGTGTCGAACGCAGCTTCTCCCTGCTGCAGATGGTTCGCAAACATGCTGATCTCTACGACGCGCTTCTGAAAGACCGTTCCTGAGGAGGTTCCTGCGTGGCGCTCTTTGTCTTCTGGCTCTGCATTGCTCTCATCGCCTACACCTACGTTGGCTACCCCTTGCTGCTGCGCGTCCTTGCCGCCCTCATCCGCAGGCCTTTGCCGGAGCCATCCGAGGAGCCAACTCTGACCCTGCTCATCTGCGCGCACAACGAGGCCGCCAGCATCCGCGAAAAGATACTGGACACACTTGCTCTCCGCTATCCGCCCAGCCAACTGCAAATTCTTGTAGCCTCCGACGGCTCCACAGACGAGACCGACGAAATCGTCAGCAGCTTTGCCGTCCAGGGTGTTCGTCTTGTCCGCATTCCGCAGCAGGCTGGCAAAACGCATGCTCAGAATATTGCCGTCCAGCAGGCAAGCGGCGAAGTGATCGTCTTCTCCGACGCCACCACGCGCTATCACCCGGACGCATTGCGCTATCTCGCCGGCCACTATGAAGATCCGCACATCGGCGCAGTATCCGGCAGCTATCTCTATGTGGACCCATCGCGCGCCTCGGCCACCGGGGTCGGCGCAGAGGCCTACGCCAGCTATGACAACACCATTCGCAACCTCCAGTCCCGCGTATGGAGCATCAGCGGCTGCTGCGGCTGCATCTACTCTGTGCGCCGCGCTCTTTATACACCGCTCGCAGACGACATCATCAGCGACCTAGTGCAGCCTCTTCATGTTCTTCATCAGGGCTATCGCGTCACATTCGAGCCGAGAGCCATTGCCTCGGAATCGGCCACCGCATCGCCGCGCCGCGAGTTCTCCATGCGCGTCCGCGTGATGGCACGCGCAGTTGCCGGGCTTCTCAGCGTGCCGGATCTGCTGCTTCCATGGAACTCTCCCTGGATCGCGCTTCAGCTCTGGTCGCACAAGCTGCTGCGCTGGATGGTGCCGCTGTTTCTCGCCGGACTCTTCTTCTCCTCCGCGTGCCTGCTGCAGTCCCCGTTCTACGGCGCAGTCTTCCTTCTGCAGGCTTTGTTCTATGCCACGGCCATCCTCACCTGGCTCTTCCCGCTGCATCGCCACTGGCGTCCGCTCGGCCTGCCTCTCTACTTCTGCACGGTCAACCTGGCAATCGTCGGCGGTCTCATCCAACTGATGCGAGGCCACCGCTACACCATCTGGAGTCCGGAGCGCAGAGGCGTGCATGCGGACCACTAGCCACTCGCTCTCCGCTCCCCTCGCCACGCCTCCGCCTTCGCTGCGCACCCATGCCCGGAACGCCGCCATCCATGCGCTTTCCGCCACCGGAGCTCTGGCCTTCAGCCGCAGCAGGATAGCCGCCAGCGGCGACGTCATCGTGCTCACGCTGCATCGCATCGTTCCCGATGCGGACCGCGGACTCTGCCGTTCTCCGCAGGGCATGGTGCTGCGCGAAAGCCTCTTCAAGCGCCTCATCGACTATCTCGCAGCAAAGACCCGCATGATCGCGCCGCAGGAAGCAAACCTCGCCCCGCGGGAAGCGAACCTCGCCCTGCAGGTAGAGAGCATCGCGCCGAGCGATCGCAGCCGTCCGCGCGTCCTTCTCACCTTCGATGACGGCTGGCTTGACAACGCAACCGTTGCATTGCCTCATCTCTCTCGCGTCGGTGCCCGTGCCTGCTTCTTCGTCGCCACATCTCTCGTCGGCCAACCCACGCCCTTCTGGCCGGAGCGGATGCTTGGCCTGCTCAAGGAGGAGCGCGTGAACGGGGAGCTTGCATCCATCAATCGCCAGCTCGATCTACTGCAATCTCCAGCCACAGGGCAGCATCCTGTGGCTGCTGGCCCTGGCGCGGACGAGGCACTTCTCTCCTGGCTCAAACAGTTTCCCGCAGCCACGATTTCGCACTGGATGCAATCAGGCAGCAACACGCTCCGCCAGCAGGCCGGATGGCGTACCGGCAGCGCTTCCGCCAATGCATCGAACACTGCCGATCCGGCAAATCCAACCGAATTGATTGAATCGATCAATCTGGCCGATTTGAAAGTTTCGACCAATCCGAAAGATCCGATGGAGCGTCTGATGGCCTGGGACCAGCTCCGGGATCTCGTTCATGCCGGACACACCGTCGGCTCGCACACCTGCACCCACGCGATCCTGCCGCAACTTAGGCGCGAGGATCTGATGCGCGAGCTTGAAGACTCCTGCCGTGCCCTGCGGCAGTTTCTGCCCCGGCAGGAAAGCAGCGCGCTCTGGGTCTCCTATCCCAATGGCTCCGCATCGCACGCAGTTTCACGCGCGGCCCAGAAGGCAGGTTACAGTTGTGGATTCATCAACACGCCCGGCCTGTGGCGCGCGAATTCAGACCCGCTGCTCCTCCCCCGCGTCAATCTCTGGGACGGAACCCTCGTCGATGAACGAGGAGAGTTCTCTGAGAAGCATCTTGAGTACGCCTTGTTCTGGAGAACCCGCCGCGCGCCAGCACATGCCTGACCCTGCAACGTTCGATGCCCCTGCATCCAGTTACACCCGGGCGGCCATCACCGCCGCATTGCAGCTTCGCGCCTGTCCAGCACATCCATCAGCATTCCGTTGAATTGCGCCGCCGCTTGCTCCACCGTGAAGTCCGCCGCCACGCGCGCAGCTCCTTGCGCTCCCAGCCGCTCGCGCAATTCCGCATCGCCTGTCAGCCTGCGCAATGCCTGCGCGATCGCCTCCACCGATTCCCCATCCACGCGGAATCCGCTCACGCCTTCCTCGATGGCGTCGGCCGTGCCTCCCGCGATTCCGCCAATCACCGGCAGACCGCACGCGCTCGCCTCCAGGAACACAATGCCAAACCCCTCGGTGTCACCGTCGATCTCGCGATTTGGCTGCAAAAATACGTCCGCCGCCTCGTAGAGTTCCGCCACTTCGTCGTCCGGCACAAAGCCGCGAAACGCCACGCGCTCCGCAATGCCCAGTTCGCGGCTCAACCGCTCAAGGGCTGGCTGCTCTTTGCCTCTACCCGCAATCACATAGATCCACTCCGTTGGCAGTTTGTCTTCACGCTGCAATTGCGCCATCGCCCGCAGCGCCTGGTCGATTCCCTTGCGCGGCTCCAGCCGTGCCAGCGTCAGGATCACCCGCCTCGTCTCCCACCCCAGCCGCGCGCGCAACTCCTGCCGCCTGCCGGAAACGCGAAACCGCTTCGTGTCCACAAAGTTCGGCAGCACGGCGATCCGCTCGATTGCAGCGCCTGCAAGCTTCTGCGTCAGCCCGGCCGTATACGCGCTCACTGCCACATTCAGCTCTGCCTGGCGGATCGATTGCATCTGCCAGCGACGCATGTGCGGCATCAGCAGCCGAGGGCTCACGCGCATCGTCAACTCTTCGCCGTGCAGATAATTCACCAGCGGCATTGCAGCGGGCACCAGCTTCATCAGCCATCCTGCCGAATAGCTTCCGCCGCACACCACCAGATCAGGCCGCAGCTCCACCAGCAGTTGCCGCCACTGCGCCTTTCCCTTGCTGAAGAACGACAGAACTTCCTGCGCTCGCCAAAGCGGCGCCAGCAGAAATCCACTCCCAGTCCCTTTGCGTTTTGCTTTCAGATGCAGTTCGAATGCATCGATGCGCCTCACCTCGAAACCGCGCTCCGCAGCCGTTGCGTCCCATGCGCTCTGCTCTTCGAGTGTGCTGTTGTGCTTGTCCGTCGCCACCACAATGCGGAACTGCTTCAGCCGCTCCAGCAGCCCCAGATAGACCTGCACCACGCCACCGTAATACGCCGGCGGAAAGTAGGGAGCGGCAAAGAGCAGCAGCGGCCGGGCATCCTCGAGACCCGCGATAGGAGCCGCGCCGCTGGGAACCAGGTGGGGAACAACATCAGGAGCTACATTAGGAGCGATGTTCACGCAGACTCCGCAGGTGTTTCGATCAAAGCCCCTTCCGGCGCAGCCTTCCGCGTCTTCACAATCTGCGCCGGAACGCCCATCACAGTCGCACCCGGCGGAACATCCCGCGTCACCAGGGAATTCGCTGCGATGCGCGCTCCATCTCCAATCGCAACCGGCCCGATAATAACCGCATTGGTTCCCACATACACGTTGTCGCCCAGCCGCGGAGCGCCCTGGCTCCCCATGCCGCGCGTTCCCAGCGTTGCATGGTGCGCCAGGTCGCAGTGGCTCCCGATCACCACATCCGGATGCAGCGTAATTCCTCCGCAATGCGCAATCAGCAGGCCGGGACCAATCTGCGCGCGCACATTCAGCCGCATCTGCATGAAAGCTTCCATCGCAACGGAGCCTGCTAAGTGCAATATTTTCAGCGGCAGGCGTAGTATGGCCCAGCTATTCCCGCCATAAATCACGCGTCCCAGACGGTACCAGAAAATACACCATACCGCTGGATTCAGGGCAATTCTGCGCGAACTCTCGCCAAATGCGCGATAGCGCGCCAGATCCTGCTTGAAGTCATCCATCATCTCTGGTGACCGTGTAAGTCTTTCTGCAAACAGTATTTTTCCTGCAATCCTAGATTACGCGTGGTTTCTTCCTAACGCCAACAAACGAATCACACAGTCTGGCCGCGCGATTCCGCATAGCTCCAAAATTCTGCTTTGCAGCGTTGCGTGCTCATAATTGCCTATGGTACTCTCCGCCTATATTTACCTCTGCGTTCGCATAGCTGCGTCATATGCTGGAAATCTTCTTCGCTGCTATGCGCATGTGCCATCCCTCACCGGCTGAGAGGCCTATGCCCTTCATCCCGAAGGCGTGTTCTCATACCTATCTAATTCATAAAGAGGGTCTTTCCTATGCGTTTTACCGTCCTATTTCTACTGGCATGCTGCCTGCCAATCCTCCTGGGCCCGGTTCCTTCGGCCCACGCCCAAACCTCCGAGTCCATCGGCGTCACCCTCAGCGTTTCCCCTGACACAGTCACCCTCGGCCAAAGCGCAACCTTCTCCTGGACCAGCACCAACGCCACCTCTGCGAAGATGAATGGCGTTGCCGTTCCTGCCACCGGCTCCTACACAACTGCGCCTTCCCAAACCATGCCCCTCAGCCTCGTCGTCACCGGGCCTGGCGGAAGTGCCTCGGCGCAGACACAACTCCTCGTTGTCTCCCCAACCCCCACGGCCCCCACAGGCACCACGCCATCGTCTCCCCCCAGTACCTCTCCTGGCGCTCCGCATATCAATTACACCGACCTCAACGTAGGTTCTGGGACGGGCGGGGATGACGGCAATGGCGTCTATGTCCGCATCTTCGGCAATCACTTTGGCAACTCCCAGAGCGCGAGTACCGTCACTCTCGGTGGCAGCCTCGTAACGAACTGCTCTCACTGCTCCTGGAGTGACACGCAGATCATCGCGCAACTCGGCAGCCACGCCACCACCGGCAATATCGTTGTCAACGTCGGCGGCGCAGCTTCGAACGGTGTTCCCTTCACCGTTACGCCAACCACGATTGTCTTTGTCGCGACCAATGGCTCAGACAATAATTCTGGCAAGA
>JAJZHR010000163.1 GCA_021810815.1 Acidobacteriota bacterium
ATGGTGGAGGCGTCGACGATGGGGCTGATGGAGTCGTAGAAGGCGAGGTGGTCCGCGCCAGTGAGCCGCTGGATCTCCGCCGAAAGAGCGGACGAAGTGAGCGGGCCGCTGGCAAGGATGGTGATGGCGCCGCTGTTCTCGTCGAGGGCTGTGACCTCTTCGCGATGGATGGTGATGCGCGGCTCGCTGGCGATGGCCTCCGCAACGCGGCGGGAGAATTCGACGCGGTCCACGGCGAGAGCGTGGCCAGCGGGGACGGCGCTGGCATCGGCGGCGGCCAGAAGCACGGAGCCGGCGCGGCGCATCTCCTGCTTCAGCAGCCAGGGGGCGGTGTTCTCGCTTTCGGACTTCAGCGAATTCGAGCAGACCAGCTCCGCGAAGTCGGAGGTCTGGTGGGCTTCTGTGGAGCGGTGCGGACGCATTTCGTAGAGGTCGACCTGGCAGCCGAACCGGGCCGCCTGCAATGCTGCTTCAGGCCCTGCGAGGCCGCCACCGATGATTTTGATGCTGCTGCTCACTTTTCACCTGCCAACTGATTCAATTCCGGGCCGATCATGCGCATATTGAGCCATGCGCGCATTACTTTTGCGCCGAGGGCCTGGTAGAAGTCGATGGCTGGCTGGTTCCAGTCCAGCACCTCCCATTGGAAGCGGGTGCATTGCTTCTCCAGAGCGATCTGCGCCAGGCGGGTGAAGAAGGCGCGGCCAATTCCCTGCTTGCGGAACTGCGGGCGGACGAAGAGGTCTTCGAGATAGAGCGCTGGCTTGCCCTCCCAGGTGGAGAACTGGAAGAAGTAGAGGGCGAATCCGGCGGGCTGGCCGTTCCACTCGGCGATGAGGCAGCGGAAGTACGGCTCCGGGCCGAAGCCGCAGCGCAGCAGGTCTTCTTCGGTGGCGATGGCAGCGTCGGGCTCCTTCTCGTACTCGGCGAGTTCGCGGATGAGGGAGAGGATGAGGGGGACATCGTCCGGCTGTGCGGGACGGAGCTTCAAGGCTGGGTTCGCGGGAGGAGACGAAACTTCATTCACGGGTGGGTTCACTGATGGGCCGGGGCGTTGAGGTATTTGTTGAAAGGGATGGTGAAGTCGAACAGCTCTTTGCCGCCTGCTCCGTGCAACTGCTTCACGTAGAGCTCGGCGTCCTTCAGCACGGGCTTGTCGAGGCCATTGACATCGTAGAAGAGGAAGCCGGCCTGGGTGGTATGCGGCTCCACGGCCATGGCCTGAAAACCGAGCATGTTGAAGTCGTCCTCGATCTGCTTCTGCTTGTCGGTGGAACGGCCGTGGATGGTGGGGGAAGGAAAGGGCAGCTTGAGGCCCGGGGCGGCCGGATTGCTTGGCTTGTCGATGACGCGCTCCACCTCTTCCGGGAGGGCGGCGGGAATCCTGTCGCCGTCCGGGGTGAGGAACTGGATGCGGGCGTCGGTGAGGTTGATGGCCTGGTCGCCGTTGTTGGTGATGATGACGCGGATGGGGAGGAAGCCGTATTTGAGGTAGTCCACACGCAGGAACTTCGCCTTGTCGGGCGTGTCAAAGGGCTCGGCTGCGATGACGACGTTTTCTCCGGGATGGCTGTCGGTGGCGGCGTAATCGGTGGCGCTGCCTGCGGCGGGGGGCGTGTGGCTGGCGGCAAAGGACGTTGCGGCACAGGAGAACGCAATCGCGGCGCCGGCCAGAAGCAGCCAGCGGCGCGGAGTGAATTGGACAGGTTGCGAGTTTCTGGGTTGCATGGGAGGTTCCGGGGGTCCTGAGACGATTATCATCTTGTGTGTGGCTGGCGGCAAAGATGTGCTGATTAAGCTGACGTTGCAGGCTTTGGAAAGAGAGCGTTGAATCCCCCGGATGATGGCCCTCTACAGCGCCGCTCTCTCGCTCCTTCTGGTGCTTGGCCTTCCCTACTGGCTGGTGCGGATGGCCACCACGCGCAAATATCGCGCAGGGCTGGGAGAACGCCTTGGCCAGGTTCCGCAGCGTTTGACGAATGCGGCCGCAGGCAAGCAGGTGGTGTGGCTGCACGCGGTTTCTGTCGGCGAAGTGCTGGCGGCGTCGCGGCTTGTGAGCGAGCTGGATGCCGCTCTGCCGGGTTGGGTGGTCGTGGTCTCCACCACAACCCTGACCGGACAGCGGCTGGCGCGGGAGCGTTTCGGAGCGGAGCGCGTCTTCTACTTCCCGCTGGATTTGCGCTTCATCGTTCGCAAATACCTGAGCGCTCTGAAGCCGCAAATGCTGGTGCTGGCGGAGACGGAGTTCTGGCCGAATATGCTGGTGGCGTGCCGCGAGCGGGGAGTTCCCGTGGCGGTGGTGAATGCGCGCATCTCCGACCGTTCCCTGCCGCGCTACCGGCGCCTGCGGTCGCTGTGGCGCAGGCTGCTGGAGGACGTTGAGATTTTTCTGGCGCAGACGGACGAGGATGCGCGGCGGCTGGTGGAGATCGGGGTCGCTCCGGAGCGCGTGGCGGTGGCCGGGAATCTGAAGTTCGATGTGCGGTCGGCGCAGGACACGCCGCTGACCGCTGCTGTGCGCCAGCAGCTTCCGGCGGGGGCGAAGGTGCTGGTGTGCGGAAGCACGCTGGAGGGCGAGGAGAACGCGATCCTGGACTGCTGGCCAAAGTTGCAGGCCGCCTGCCCACAGGTGGTGCTGGTGCTTGCTCCGCGCCATCCGGAGAGGTTCGAGGCCGTCGCGCGGCTGCTGGATGCGAGCGGAGCGCGCTGGATTCGGCGCTCGGACTGGCTGCCTCCTGCTGGCGCAGGGCCAGCCAGTGCGGGATCAGCTCGTGCGGGATTGACCAGCGCGGGACCGGCCAGTCTGTCATCAGGCGGCGAAGCCTCTGGCGCTTCGCCACAGCCGCTGGCGGCGGGGACGGTGCTGCTGCTGGACTCCATCGGCGAACTCTCCTCGGTGTATGCGCTTGCGACGGTCGCCTTCGTCGGAGGCAGCCTGTTCGGAGCGGGCGGACACAACCCTCTGGAGCCTGCTCAATTCGGCGTTCCAGTGGTGATGGGGGAGTCGCACGAAAACTTTCGCGGCATCGTCGTCCCCATGCTCGAAGCGAAGGCCATCTGCATCGTGCTTCCATCGCAGCTTTGCCTGGTTCTGGAGGGAATGCTGTTGAGCGACGCGGAGGCACACGCAATGGGCGAACGCGGCCGCGTCGTCTTCGCATCGCAGGCAGGAGCGACGGCACGCACCGTGGAGGCATTGCTTGGCATTCTGGATCGGGGCCAAAGCGACAACGGGCAGAGCGACGGCAGACAAACCGACTCAGGCCAGGGCGACTCGGGACAGGGCGGAAGAGGACAGAGCGACAGGGAGCAAAACAACAGCGGACGGGGCGACAGGAGGCAGAACCTGTGAGCGCGTGGCGCAAATGCCTTCTTCCCCTGGTGCCTGTGTATGCCGCTGGCCTGGCCCGCAAGAACGCGCGCTTTGACAGCGGGCGGGCCCGTCCGCGCAAGCTCGCGTGGCCGGTCATCAGCGTTGGCGGCCTCTCGGCTGGGGGCGCTGGCAAGACGCCGTTCGTGATCCTGCTGGCGCAGTTGCTCGCGGAGCATGGATGCGCCGTGGATGTGCTCTCGCGGGGCTATGGACGCAAGGGCAGTCGCGCTGAAAGAGTGGAAGCCACGGGCGATGCGGCTGCGGATGCTGAGCGGTTTGGAGACGAGCCTCTACTGATCGCGCGGCGGGCCGGCGTCCCCGTCTACGTGGGAGCGGAGCGGTACGAGGCTGGCCTGCTGGCGGAGCAGGCGCCGCAAAAGGAGGCGGACAGCTCACGGCGGGAGGCAGAAGGCTCCAGGCAGCGCCTGCATCTGCTCGACGACGGATTCCAGCACCGCCGCCTCGCGCGCAGTGTGGACATAGTGCTGGTCACGCGGCGCGATCTCCAGGACCGGCTTCTGCCCGCAGGCGATTTGCGGGAGCCACTCCTGTCCTTGCGGCGTGCGGACATTCTTGTTGCTCGCGAGGAGGAAGGGGCTGAAGTGGAGCAGGCAGCGCGGCGCGTTCTGGGAGACGCAATGCCCCTGCTCTGGAGGGTGAAGCGAAGCGTTCGCATTCCCGGACAGTGCAATGCGCAGCCTTCCCGGCCGCTCGCATTCAGCGGTCTGGCGCGTCCCGCAGACTTTGCGGAATCCCTGCGCGCGGCGGGTCTTCAGCCAGCGGAGACGGTCGAGTTCCGCGACCACCATCGGTACACCGCCGAGGATATGCGCAGCCTGGTTGCGCGGGCCAAAGCGGCCGGGGCGGACAGCTTCGTGACCACGGAAAAGGACGCCGTGAAATTGAACGCCCCCATGAGCGCAGTGCTCGAAGCCGTTGGCCCGCTCGCCATCGCGACCCTGAGCCTTGAGCTGATCGACGCGGAGGCTGCGATGCTCGCTCTGCTGCAGCGCGTGCTGCGCTAAGCGCCGCATTCACGGGACGGGAGCCGGCGGGCCTGCCCCATGCGAGAATGAACGATTGGCCAACCTCTTCAAGTCGAGCCGGAAAACGATTGTCCGGCGCAAGCCAAGTGCCGCCGCAGGGTCATCGGCTGCTCGCGGCAGGGGCTTGCGCTTCCTGATTGTGCGGGTCGGCGCGATGGGGGACGTGCTGCACGCCCTTCCTGCAATCACGGCGCTGCGCGCGGCGCATCCCGACTGCGAGATCGGGTGGGTGGTCGATCCCCGGTGGAGGCCGCTCTTGCGCGCCGCATCGCAGCCCGACGCGCAGCCCCTCTCGGCAGCGATGCCGCTGGTCAATCGCATCCACCGGGCGGAGACCAGGCTTTGGAGTTCGGCGCCGCTTTCCATGCGCACGGCGCGGAGCATCGCTTCCCTGCGCCGCGAGTTGCGCTCCCAGAGCTACGACCTTTGCATCGACCTCCAGGGATCCATCCGGTCGGCCATCATCGGACGCATGAGCGGGGCGGCGAACCTGGCTGGCCCGATGCATCCCAGGGAGTGGCCGGCGCAGTGGCTCTATCAGCAGCGCATTCCCACCCATCTGGCGCACGTTGTGGAGCAAGTATGCGAAATCGTGTCTGAAGCCATTGGAGAAGCGACTGCGCCCGCGGTTCCCCTGCTGCCGGTTGACCCGGAGGCAGAGGCGTGGAGCGAGGCACTGCTCGACCAGGCAAGGCAAAAGTCGGGTGCGACTGACTTTGTGGTGCTCACGCCGGGAGCAGGCTGGGGAGCGAAGCGCTGGCCGACAGAGAGATACCGCGAAGTGGCGTCTGGCCTGGCCGCCAAAGGCTACGCGGTGCTCATCAACGCAGGGCCCGGCGAGACCAAGCTTGCCAGAAGCGTGCAGTGCGATCCGCGAATCCCGGCGCGGCGCGCTTCCGCAGCGGCAGAAGCCAACCCGCTCATCCAGGTGGTGGCGTGCAGCATTGGGCAACTCACCTCTCTGCTGCGAAGGGCCAGCTTGTTTGTCGGCGGCGACACAGGACCGCTGCATCTGGCTGCGGCGTTGCAGTGCCCCATCGTGGGGATCTATGGCCCCACTGATCCCGCGCGCAATGGGCCCTATGAGCTGCGATCCTCCGGCACCGATCCCGGCCCCGGAAGCTCGCGCTGCATCGTTCTGCGCGGTCCGGGCGGCATCACCGACCATAGCCGCCGCTCCGCAGCCGATGCTGCGCTGCTCTCCATCCGTCCGCAGCACGTGCTGGACGCGTGCCTGACTCTGCTGAAAGAATCGCAACGGAACCCAGCTCAGACGGAGCGAGTGGAAGAGAGCGCCCGCAATGCCAGCCCAGGCGGGGATGGCAGCGGCGAAGGGAAGGAAGCGCAATGACGACGAGCCCCGGCACGGCAAAGCAGGGATGGACCTGGCAGCGCATCGCGCGGCGCGTCCGCGTCCCTTTGGGATTTGTGTTCGCAGCCGTGTACATGTGGCTGGCGCGCCCCACCGCCGCATCGCTCCTGTGGAGCCTGCTGCTGGTCGCTCCCGGCGTCTGGTTGCGGGCCTACGCCTCGGGCTACGTCCGCAAAAATGCGGAACTGGCGACGACGGGACCCTATGCGCACACGCGCAACCCGCTCTACCTCGGCTCCATGCTGATCGCTTTCGGCTTTGCCGCAGCTTCG
>JAJZHR010000164.1 GCA_021810815.1 Acidobacteriota bacterium
CTGACGCATTCGCCAAGGTCGTTGATCGTCTCCTCGCATCGCCTCGTTATGGCGAGCGCTGGGGTCGCCATTGGCTCGATGTCGCGCGCTACGGCGATGACGATATTCGCGGCCTGGATCCGCGCGGACGCGGCTATATGCCACTCGATGGCGCATGGGTCTATCGTGACTGGGTCATCAAGCAGTTCAACGACGACGTCCCCTATGACAAGTTTGTGAAGATGCAGCTCGCCGGCGACCTGATGTCAAAGAATCCGACGCCGGAGGATCTGAAGGGAACTGGATTCCTGGGGGGAGCGCCCTGGATATGGGATCAGGCGGAGCCAGTGCAGGGCCGTGCAGACGAGCGCAACGAGCGCATCGACGCCGTCAGTCGCGGCTTCCTCGGGCTCACCGTTGCATGCGCGCGCTGCCACGACCATAAGTACGACCCCATCCTCTCCAAAGACTACTACTCCCTGGGAAGCGTCTTCGCCAGCTCCACTTACAAGGAGTACAACTTTGTTCCTGCTGAACAGGTGGAGTTCTGGCGCGAGAAGTACCAGAAAGCGAACGACACCGATGATGCGGTTGAAGAGTACACCAAGACCGAGACAGAGCAGCTTTCCAAAGCCCTGGCCGCGCAGACTTCGACATATATGGTCGCTGCCTGGAAGGTCGCCGGCAAGCCAAAGATGAAGGTGGAAGAGGCAGCAGACGCGGCCCAGCTCGATCCAGAGCTTCTGCAGCGCTGGGTAGCTTTCCTCGCCAAGAAGCCGCGTTTCTATCCGTACTTCAAGGATTGGCAGGCGATGATTGCGCAGGGCGGTACAGAGGACCAGGCAAAATATCTCGCCGACTCCTTCCAGCAAAGGGTGCTTGATCTCGAAATTGCAGAGAAGAAGATCGAGGTTGAGAACGACAAGATCATCGCCAAGGCTGGCGTCCCAACCGAGCGCAAGAAGGACGCGAAGCCGAACGAGTTCGATACCTATGACGAATTCTGCCCGGGATGCAGACTGGAACTGAAGGTGCTGCCCACGCAGGATGCCAATCTCTACGAGGATATCTTCGTCCGGGCTTTGGGTTCAGGTGTCTTCGACGAGCGCGGCCAGCCAGGTCTCTTCGTATTTCGCGGATGGGAGCTGACCCGTCGCCTGGGGCCCGCCGAACAGGCGTATCTGAACTCTCTGCGTGGAGGAGCACCCACTAGGAGGAGCGGATCTCCGCAGGCAATTCCAGCCATCTATCCGTTCGTTCATGGCATGGCCGACAAGCCCCAGCCGGTCGATATCAAAATCAACGTGCGCGGCAATCCGCACACCCTCGGCGATGTCGCTCCCCGTGCCTTCCTCACCGTGCTGGGACCGTCGGACAAGAAGCCTTATACCCAGGGCAGTGGACGCCTGCAACTCGCCGATGACATTGTAGCCAGCCCCCTTGCCACGCGGGTGATTGTGAACCGCATCTGGAAATGGCACTTCGGCACAGGCATCGTCAACACGCCGGACAACTTCGGCAAGGTAGGCGATCCTCCGTCCGATCCTGCATTGCTTGAATACATGTCGGTGCAGTTCTGCAAGGATGGCATGTCCATCAAGAAGCTGCAGCGCGAGATCATGCTTTCGGCCGTATACCAGCAGAGCAGCATGGAGTCTGCGCAGGCGCACACCGTCGATCCTCAGAATCGCTACTACTCCCACTTCACCCTCCAGCGCCTCGATGCCGAGCAGTTGCGCGACTCCATGCTCTTCGTCGCCGGCGACCTCGACCTCAAGGAAGCAGGCGGTCCTGCAACTCCTCTTGGCCTGGACAACGACCGGCGCACCGTCTACGCCAAGGTCAGCCGCTTCCGCATCGATCCATTCCTGCAGGCGTTTGATTTCCCTAACCCCACGTTCACGGCTGAGCAGCGCTTCTCGACCAACGTCCCCGTCCAGCGCCTCTTTTTCATGAACAACGCGTTCGTCTACGCCCAGGCTGGCAAAGTAGCTGACCGCGTGTATCCCGCCGGCGGCAGTGGCAACAATGATGCGGCCCGCATCACCGATGCCTATCAATTGCTGTACGGTCGAGCGCCCACCCCGGCTGAGCTTCAGGCTGGCATCGAGTTCCTCAAGAACACTCCCGAGAAGCCCGGCTATCTCGTGGATCAGGAGCCGCTCACGGCATGGAAGCAGTATGCCCGGGTGCTCTTCAGCTCGAACGAATTTGAATATCTCAACTAGCAGAAGCAGAAAAATACAAAGCTCGGTTGCGAGCCCAGCACGATCAAGGACCGGGACCGAATCAAGGAGATAAGCCCATGTCTTGCCAGAAGCCGAAACCAATCAACCGTCGCGAAGCTCTCCGCTGCATCGGTGGCGGATTCGCCATGATGAGCTTCGCCAGCATGGTCGGCGAATCCCTCGCCCAGGCCGAGTCGTTGTCGCCTGCAGCCACCGCCGTCGACGGCTCCACGCCAGCCCCCTGGATGATCAAGGACCCCAACTTCAAGCCCAAGGCCAAGCACGTCATTTTTCTTTTCATGAATGGCGGCCTGTCCCAGGTGGACAGCTTTGATCCCAAGCCGATGCTCACCAAATACGACGGCCATCCCATGCCGGGCGGCGACCTTGGCCACGAGCGCAAGACCGGCTCTCTCATGAAGTCGCCCTTCACCTTCAGGAAGTACGGCAAGAGCGGCATCGAAGTCAGCGAACTCTTTCCCAACGTAGGCGAATGCATCGACGACATCTGCGTCGTCCGCTCCGTCTACACTGAAATTCCCAACCACGAGCCTGCGCTCATCATGATGAACACCGGCGCCAACATCATCGGCCGGCCCTCGATGGGAGCATGGCTCACCTATGGCCTCGGCACGCAGAACAAGAATCTCCCTGGCTTCGTCGTTCTCTGCCCGCAGGTTCCCACCACGGTCGGTCCGCCGCTCTGGAGCTCCGGTTTCCTTCCTCCCGTGAACCAGGCAACGTATGTCTCCACGGACACCAGCCAGAAGGAGTTTGACCCCTACAAGCTCATTCCCAACATCCACAATGACCGCTTCAATATCAAGCAGCAACGTCACGAACTCGACCTTATCGAGAAGCTCGACAAGCTCAACATGGCGGAGACGCACGCTCAGGACGATCCCCAGCTAGAGGCCACCATCGGCTCCATGGAGACCGCCTACCGCATGCAGACCGAAGCTCCCGATGTCTTCGACGTGCGCAAGGAGAGCGCCGCCACCATCAAGATGTACGGAGAGGGAAGCACAGCGCGCGGCTGCCTCACTGCTGCGCGACTGGTGGAGCGCGGCGTCCGCATGGTGCAGGTCTACTACTCGCAGGGCGATCCCTGGGATGCTCACTTCGATATTCAGGCCCACCGCAAGAACGCCAAGGACTCTGATCAGCCCTTTGCGGCTCTCGTGAAGGATCTCAAGGCGCGCGGCCTCTTCGACGAGACCATCATTGTCTGCGGGTCGGAGTTTGGCCGCACTCCTGTCGTCGAGCTTGGCGGCGCCGGCACCCACGCCGGCCGCGACCACAACCCTCACGGCTTCAGCATGTGGCTCGCTGGCGGAGGCATCAAGGGCGGCATGACCTATGGCGCCACCGATGACTTCGGATGGAAGGTCGTCGACAAGCCCGTCCACGTCCATGACATCCACGCCACCATCCTCTACCTCATGGGCATCGACCACACCAAGCTCACCTACCGCTCCAGTGGCCGCGATTTCCGCCTTACCGATGTCGCAGGCAACGTGATTCACGACATCATCGCGTAATCCTCAGGCAGGCGGAGCGACGTACCCTGGCTCCGCCTGCACGAATTCCTCCAACCAATCCACTCCGAGGAATCCATAACGCCTATGAAGATGAATACATCTGTCGCAGCTCTTGCCCTTGTTGGCATGCTTGCTTTATCAGGCCCTGCATCCGCCAAGGGGCGTGCCAGGGACGTTGAGCCCCAGGTGATCGAGATTCACGCCAAGAAGTTCGGCTACGAGCCAGAGCAGATCACGCTGCACAAGGGCGAGACCTACAAGCTGCACCTCACCTCCGACGACGTACCCCACAGCCTTCGCATCAAGCAGTTGGACCTGAACGCAAAGATGAAGGCGGGCGAGTTCGACGACGTCCTCTTCACACCGGAGCAGATGGGCGACTTCACGGCCGATTGCGGTCTCTACTGCGGCGCCGGTCACAAGAAGATGTCCATGATCGTCCACGTGGTCGGTAAGTAGATGAAGGTTGCATCCGTCTCACAGCTTGTCTTGCTCAGCGCGCTTCTCACGGCGGACCTGGGTTGCCGTGCAAAGGTGCCCTCGTCCACAGAGGCGAGCATCGTCGACTGGACCAAGCACCATGTAACCGTCGGCGGCAGGAGCGACGTCAACCCCGTGCCGGCGCTTCCCGATAATATCGACGACGGCAAGCAGGCCTTTGCCTCCTACTGCATGGTCTGCCATGGCCTCGACGGTCAGAACACCGGCGTGCCGTTCGCCGGCACCCTCTCTCCGCCGGTCCCGTCCCTTGCCGGCGCAGAGGTGCAGACCTACACCGATGGCCAGCTCAAATGGATCATCAAGAACGGCCTCTATCCTTCCGGAATGCCGCCTGCTGGCAAGGACTTCTCGGACGACGACATCTGGCGCATGGTCCTCTACATTCGGCATCTGCCGCCAAAGGGCAGCCTCGGCGACCCCGTCGTCTACGGCGGCACAGCAAAATAGAGGGTGGCCTTGTATCGCCTTCCATCTACCACCGGCAACCGGGCCTCCATTGTGACTAGAGTCACATCGCCGGACCCCTCTTCACCCATAGCTTATGGAAAGAGGTCTACTCTCCGATGGCCACCACTCTCCATCCAGCTACCGCCAGATCAGCCGGGTCAGGCCCGGCGCCGCGCCGCAGAAAGCCGCTGTTTCGCCGCTCTGCTCCCGACCGTTCCCAGTCGCTCCGCCGCACCGTGCAGTTTGCCTTCCTCGGCCTCAACGTCTGGATCGGCATTCAATTCCTGATGTGGGTTCATTACTTTGAGAGCCACGGAGCATCCCGCTATGTCGGTCGCCCCGCCGGCGTCGACGGCTGGCTTCCCATCGCCGGCCTCATGAACCTGAAGTATTTCCTGTTTACCGGCCACTTGCCGCTCATCCACCCGGCGTCCCTGGTGTTGATCAGCGTGTTCCTCCTCGCCAGCATGTTTCTGAAGAAGTCCTTCTGCTCCTGGCTCTGCCCCGTCGGCACCGTTTCGGAGTACCTGTGGAAGCTCGGGCGCCGGCTTTTTCGCCGCAATTTCCTTGTGCCCCGCTGGCTAGATCCGATCCTGCGTAGCCTGAAATATCTCCTGCTCGCCTTCTTCGCCGGCATCGTCCTCACGATGTCCGCAGATGCGCTCAACGGGTTTCTGCTGGCGCCCTTTGGCATCATCGTAGACGTCAAAATGCTCAACTTCTTCCGCGAATTGAGCATTGGCGGCTTCGCGATTCTCGCCGCACTCATGCTTCTGTCCGTCTTCATCCAGAATTTCTGGTGCCGCTTCCTCTGCCCCTACGGAGCCTTGATGGGGCTTGCTTCTCTGGTCAGCCCGGTAAAGATTCGCCGCGATTCCGACGCCTGCATCGACTGCGGCAAATGCGCCCGCGCATGCCCCTCCCATCTGCCCGTTGATCAGCTGCTTCAGATCCGATCCGCCGAATGCTCCGCCTGCATGGAGTGCGTCGCCGCCTGCCCGGCAGAGAACGCGTTGCAATTCTCGCTACCGCCCCGCGCCTCACAAGACGAATGCCCCGCAGAGGAGCCAGCGCAGATCGTCGCACGCTGGCGCAACCGCAGCATTGGCCCGAGGACGATGGCCGCGGCTCTGGTCCTGATCTTCATTGGCTTTGTCGGTGTGGCGCGTCTCACCGGCCACTGGCAGACCTACATCTCCCGCGATGTCTACATGCGCCTGGTTCCCCATGCAGACGAGTACAACCACTGAGAGGCAGCACTGCCTCCAGGCGTGTAAGCGGGGTTTTGTCGGGCTGTGCGCAGACCTTCTCGGATCAGAGCAGGTTCAGCGCAAGTCTGCGCCCGCCTTTCAGCGCCCTCGCATATG
>JAJZHR010000165.1 GCA_021810815.1 Acidobacteriota bacterium
ACCAATAAGGATTCACGCAGGTCGGGATCGCTCTCTCCGCCAGCGGGGCCCATCTTCTTTGCCATGCGCATTTCTTCCAGCTGCATGTTCAACTCGAAGACCTCTTCGAGAAGGTCGGGCGGGACGAGCTGCATCTTCTGCGTTCCTGACTGATTGGACGCGTCGGTTGCCTGGCGCGACTGCTCCTCCAGATCGACGCCCTCAAGCTTGAGCAGATATTCTGTGCGCTCGATGGGATCCTTCAGCGTGCGATAGGCGTCGTTCAACAGCGAACTCTGCGCGAGGGCATCTTCCTGCTCGGCAGAGGTACGATTTGCGAAACGGTCGGGGTGGAGCTGGCGGCTCATGGCGTAGAACTGCTTTTCGAGCGCGGCATTGTCCAGCGTGAGCAGACGCGGCAGGCCGAAGAAGGAGAAATAGTCCATGAGAGAAAGAGAGGGGCTCACGCGGAGAAGGACGACCCGCATCCGCAGGACTTCGACGAATTAGGGTTGATGAAGTTGAAGCCCTGGCGCATGAGGGTTTCCTCGTAGTCGAGCACCATGCCGTGCAGATAGATGAAGGACTTAGGATCGACGAACACCTTCACTGGTACGAACGCGTCATTTCCGGCCTGCTCACTTGCAAACTCGTACACGCGGTCGCGCTCGCGGGGCTGAGTATCAAACCGGATGTTGTATGAGAGACCGGAGCAGCCGCCGCCGGTGATTCCAAGGCGCAGACCGCCCTGCTCCGCCGAAACACCTTCCTTGGCCATGGCGATGCGGATGCGGCGCAGAGCCCGCTCGGTGACCTGGACGCCTTTCTGGTTCGGCGGCTGGTTGAGAGCGGAGAGCACCGCCTGACCCGGCTGCTTTGAGGCGGAATGGTTCGTGCCGCTCGGCGGAGCCGACGGGCTAGGCGTTCCGGTTTGTAGTTGCACCATTGCCATCGTGTGTTTCTTTCGCCGCTCACCCAGTGTATGGGCCGGCCTGTATGTAAACCCATGTCTCAGAAGCGAGACATGGGGCATCCGGAGTGTGGGCCGTGAAGGGGCAGCTATTTAGCGCGCAGCCACCGCTACGTCGGCGGTTTCTCCAACGTTGTTCTTCTTTTTCCAGTCGCCGATGGCGGCGCGGATCGCATCTTCTGCGAGCACGGAGCAGTGAATCTTGACCGGAGGAAGCGCGAGCTCCTTCACGATGTCCGTGTTCTTGATCTCCATCGCCTCGGAGACGGTCTTGCCCTTGACCCACTCCGTCGCGAGCGAGGAGGAGGCGATGGCGGAGCCGCAGCCGAATGTCTTGAACTTGGCGTCCTCGATGACCTGCGTCTCAGGGTTGACCCTGATCTGCAGGCGCATGACGTCGCCACACTCCGGTGCGCCGACAAGGCCGGTGCCGACTTCGCCCGAAGACTTGTCCATCTGACCAACGTTGCGCGGATTGTTGTAGTGGTCGATTACCTTTTCGCTGTATGCCATGATTTTGATCCTCCTGTTTCGGTGCCTTGCTGCATCCCGTTGTCTGTTGCCTGCCGCTTGATCCTGTTCCCTGCTGCTGAATGCTGATTTCCTGCTGTTTAGTGCGCCGCCCACTCGATCTTGCTGAGGTCGATGCCTTCCTTGACCATTTCGTAGAGCGGAGAAAGCTCGCGCAGCTTCAACACCACGTCGATGACCTTGTCCGCCACATAGTCCACTTCCGCCTGGGTGTTGAAGCGGCCAAGGCCGAAGCGGATGGAGCTGTGGGCGACGTCGTCGCCGAGGCCGAGAGCCTTGAGGACGTAGCTTGGCTCGAGCGTCGCGGAGGTGCAGGCAGAACCGCTGGAGACGGCTATGTCATTGATGCCCATCAGCAGCGACTCTCCCTCGACGTAGACGAAGCTCATGTTCAGGTTGCCCGGCAGATGATGCTCCATGGTGCCGTTGATGTGGACGTAGTCGAGCGAGGACTCCAGCTTGTTCTTCAAGCGGTCGCGCAGGGCGGTGAGTCTGGCAGACTCCTCTGCCATCTCCTGACCGGAGATCTCGCAGGCCTTGCCGAGGCCGACAATACCGGGGACATTGAGCGTGCCGGAGCGCATGCCGCGCTCGTGGCCGCCGCCGTCGATCTGGGCGTTGATCTGCACGCGCGGATTGCGCCGACGGACATAAAGGGCTCCAACACCCTTGGGGCCATAGATCTTGTGTCCGGAGAGCGACAACACATCGATGTTCATCGCCTGCACATCGACAGGAATCTTGCCAACTGCCTGGACCGCGTCCGTGTGGAAGATGACGCCGCGCTCGTGGCACAGCTTGCCGATCTCCTCGATGGGCTGGATGACACCAATCTCGTTGTTGGCGAACATGATCGACACGAGAATCGTCTTGTCGTCCATGGCACGCTTCAGATCCTCGATGTCGATCAAGCCATCGGCTTTGACGGGAAGATAGGTGACGCGGAAGCCGTTCTTCTCCAGCCGCTTGCAGGGATCCAAGATGGCCTTGTGCTCGCTGACCTGGGTGATAATGTGGTTGCCACGCTCGCGGTACATCTCGGCGATGCCCTTGATGGCGAGGTTGTTGGATTCGGTGGCGCCGGAGGTGAAGATAATCTCCTTGGAGGTGGCTCCGATGAGCTTTGCGATCTGCTCGCGCGCCTGCTCCACGGCCTGCTCCGCTTCCCAGCCGAAAGCGTGATTGCGACTGGCCGCGTTGCCGAACTTGCCCGTGAAGTAGGGCATCATCGCCTCCAGCACGCGGGGATCCATCTGCGTGGTGGCGTGGTTGTCCATGTACAGCGGCAGATGGACGCCAGGGTAGTTGGCTACATCGATGCTTGCGGCGGCGTTGCTCATGTTCTGTTCTCTCCTGAAATCAAATACCAATTCCAAATTCCGATTCCAAATTCCTAGTGGGCCAGGGTTACGAGATCCCGCCCTGGAGGTTGCTGCCCGGATGACGTCGACTCGCAGAGATCTGCGATGCGGATGCGGCTCAGCAATTCTGTGATGCTGTCGTTCACCTTCCGCAACGGTTCCTTGATGGTGCAACTGCTAGTCAGATCGCATGTTCCATGGATCGTGATGCATGAGGTGATGAACAGCGGCCCGTCGATGGCGCGAATCACCTCGAACGCCGAAATCGAGCGCGGGTCGCGCGCCAGAGAATATCCGCCGTTCGTGCCAGCGTGCGATACCAGCAGGCCAGCTTTGACCAGCGTCTGCAGAATCTTGGCCAGCAACTGCGGCGGTATGTGGTACGCCTCCGCGATGTCCTTGGCGCTGACAGCGGCAGCGGGGCTGTGCGCGACAGATGCATCCCCGGCAGCGTGTCCACCAACACACTGCTCGGCGAGATACTTCAACGCCATCAGTCCGTAGTCCGCTTTTTTGGTCAAACGTAGCAATGTGGTCGAGACCTCAAGCGCCTGAAAGGGCAAACGCCCTCATCCAAACCGCTGTAAGCCAGCCAGGCGGCACCCGCGAAACGCCCACGCGCACGAATGCCGACCAATCCGGTCTGAATTCAGTCTACGTCCATTTCCTCACCGATTGCAACCCCCTGCCAGAGGCCTTCCCATTGCGGGATATTTCCGTCATCAGCCAGCGAAGCGAAGAATTTCTTTTGACTTCTGGCAGCCAACCATAGAAAATCCTGCCCATGGGCACTCCTGCCACCCCCCCAAGAGCCAGCGTCGAGCCATCCTGCAAACACCCCAAGGTGCGCGTCGTCGCGCGCGATCCCGATGAGGATGTCGAGTATGTCGAATGCCAGGAGTGCGGAGAAGTCTTCGACTCGCACGAATTCCAGGACATGGAGATCGAAGAGAAAGAAGGCACCCTGCCCTTCGGCGAGAGCGGGGACGAACCAGCGTAGGCATCGGCGGTTTATCGACAGAATGACAAACCCTCTATAGCCATCGGAGAAACGCTCTTATATGCTGTTCGCGTGATCACGGTTCCAGCAACGAAGGCTCCGGCGGCGAAGCAGCGTACAGCGAAGAAGCGATACTGGCAGGAGGATGTGGTCGAAAGCCTTATCCACTGGCTGGACCGCATCGCCGATTGGCTTGGTCGCAAGCCCGCACTGGCCAAGCATCTGGCGACTGGCATTCGCGGCGAGGAAGCCGCCTTCTTCCATCTACAGCGGCAGGGCTACACCATCATCGCGCGCAACTGGAGAACCCGCGGGTTGCGCGGCGATATTGACCTGGTCGGATGGCACGACGGCTTCCTTTGCTTCATCGAGGTGAAAACACGCACACGACGCGGCAACATCGCGGCAGAGTTCGCCGTCAACCACGCAAAGAAAGCGATGCTCCGACGCATGGCACGGGCCTTCCTGCGCAAGCATCGCAACGGCCGCGATCGCATCCCTGTTCGATTCGACATCCTCTCCATCTACATGATCGAAAACGATCCGCCCCAGTTCGAACTCTATCAGAGGGCGTTCTCCTGGCATTGAAAGCGGCCCGCTATACCCTGAACAGCGCAGCGTGCGGGCGCTCTCGCTGGAGCCGTCTGGCCCTGCTCCGGCGCGGCCCTTTTCATGGTAGAAGAAGGATCGTGCAAGACAACAATCCAGCCCTCAGATCTGCATTGCGCCCGTGAGATCGGCGACCTTCGCGACATTGTGCTGCGAACACCATTTCTCCAGTCCGTTCGCAATGTTCTCTGTTGCGCGCGGATCGGCGTAGTTCGCTGTTCCCACCTGCACGGCGGTCGCTCCTGCGAGCATGAACTCCACAGCGTCCTCCGCCGACGAAACGCCGCCCATGCCGAGGATCGGAATGCGGACCGCTTTGCTCGCCTCGTACACCATGCGGACGGCGATCGGCTTGATGGCCGGCCCGGAAAGTCCGCCGGTCATGTTGGCGATGCGCGGACGACGCGTCTCCACGTCAATCGACAGCGCGAGGAAAGTGTTCACCAGCGACAGAACATCCGCTCCTGCGTCCTGCGCCGCCCGGGCCATCAGGGAGATGCTGGTCACATTCGGCGAAAGCTTCACGATGAGAGGTCTCTGGCTCGCGGCTTTGGCCTTGCGCACCAAGTCATAAAGCAGGTCGGGATCAGTCCCAAAGACCATGCCGCCGTGGCTCGTGTTCGGACAGGAAGCATTCAACTCATACGCGGCCACGCCCTCCGCATCGTTCAGCGCAGCGATCACAGCGATGTAGTCCTCCACCGCGTAGCCGAAGACGTTCGCGATCACAACACAGCCGGGAATCTTGTTCAGTTCAGGCAGCTTCTTCTCAATGAATCCCTGCACCCCGATGTTCTGCAGGCCGATGGCGTTCAACATGCCCGCAGCAGTCTCGATCAGGCGCGGAGATTTGTTGCCTGCCATCGGCTGCCGCGAGAGCCCCTTCACAACGAAGCCGCCGATGCGGTTGAGGGCTACGATCTCGTTGAACTCGATGCCATAGCCGAAGGTTCCGCTGGCCGCGATGATGGGGTTTCGCAGTTCCAGCCCAGCGAAGCGCACGCGCATATCGGGAGCAGTGGGTTTCATTTGGACGCCACCTTTGAGCTACGGTTCGACGCTGCTGCTGGACCGGACTTGGCGGCTGCATCGGCCCACCCGGGCTTCACAGCCTGCGTCAGAACGCGGCCAATGGACGCGGACGGCTGGTTGATGCCGAGCAGCGATGCCAGCGTCGCCGCGATGTCCACAGGCTCCACGCGGCCATGGTACGTGCCCGGCGCGAAGGGTGCCCCGAAGAAGGCAAGAGGCACATGGCGATCATACGAATAGGGGCTGAAGTGCGTGGTGCCGCCTGCTTTCGATCCTTGCAGCTCGTACATGCCGAAGTTCGCGAACACCCACCACCCGCCGTTGGTCGAGTAGCTGTGCAGCAGCAGGCGGCCGAACTCTGTGCGCGGAACCTCTCCTGCGGCCACTTGAACCTTGGTATACGCGTGGCGCAGCAGCGGCTGCTGGGGCAGACGCGACTCTCTTGGCCCTTGCGGCACGGGCATCGTAGTAGTCGCGAGGGCAGGCCCGAGCGCCTCGGCCACTGCCTGCTCAGCGTCCGCCTCGCTCACATGGGCGCGCTCGAAGGGGCGTGGGTCGATTTCGA